>MAXL01000375.1 GCA_001751005.1 Desulfobacterales bacterium S5133MH16 | reverse complement strand
CCTCCGGGGCGTAGGCCCTACCCTCCGGCCTGTAAGCCCTACGGGCTGGAAGCGGGGCCGGAGGCCAATTGAGGCCAAGCCTTACTCAGCCCACCAATACAAGCCTGACATCCATTACATTTGTATTGGTCGGACCGGTAATGAGAAGATCTTTTGTCTTTTCAAAAAAGTGATACGCATCGTTTCTGTTCAAAAACTCGTTTGCCTCCATTCCGGCATTTTTTCCTCGCGTTACCGTGAACGGATCTACCAAAGCGCCTGCTGCGTCTGTGGGGCCGTCATTTCCGTCCGTGCCGCCGCTCAGTATGACAACCCGAGGCGGAAGCTCCATAAGGTCCAGGCATGCAGCCAGACAGAACTCCTGATTCCTTCCTCCAAGACCATCACCCCGGATTGTTACGGTGGTTTCGCCTCCTGAAATAATACATGCCGGCGGAGGAGTCGGCCGGCCGGTTTTGACAATCTCCTTGGCCATGGCGGTGTGAACACGCGCTACTTCTTTTGTTTCTCCTTCCACCATGGAGGAAAGGATCAGTGTCTCATATCCGAGCGTTTTGGCCTTTTCACTTGCCGCTTCCAGGGCTAGTATATTGCTCCCCACGATAAAATTGAAGACGCGGTCGAATATCCTGTCATTCTCTTTGGGTGTTTCGGGAATTTGTCCGTCCAGGCCCGCCTTCATATGTTCATGGATGACAGGGGGGATATTCTTCAAATCATATTTTTTGAAGATTCTCCAAACATCTTTGAATGTAGAGGTGTCAGGCACAAAGGGTCCTGAGGCAATCACGTCCATTTTGTCTCCCACCACGTCCGAGAGCATCAAGTTGACAACCGTGGCCGGAAAGGCGGCCCTTGCCATCTGCCCGCCTTTAGAAGAAGACATGTGCTTTCTGACAGCATTTATCTCATCAATACTGGCGCCACACGCGAGCAGTTGCCGGGTAATTTCCTGCTTGTACGAAAGAGTGATATTTCCCCCCGGGTACGGGAGGAGGGCGGACCCCCCGCCGGATATGAGAGAAAAAATCAGGTCCTTCTTCCCGGCCTTTTGCAAAAAACCAAGGATCGTTTCGGTTCCCTTTACCCCGTTTTCATCCGGTACGGGATGGCCGGCTTCGGTGATTGCAGTAACCGCAAGCTCTTGTGTAAAACCGTATTTGACGTTGATCAATCCTTTCCGGATTCTCTCTCCGAACATATCTTCAATGGCTCCGGCCATGGGGGCAGTGGCTTTCCCCGCCCCAACGAGGGAGATGCGATCGAATTTACTCAGGTTAATTTCGGTTTCAGGTCCTCCTTGCATTCCGACCACCAGCCTGTCCCCGTCAAGGTGTACAAAACGTTTTACCGCCTTATACGGGTCTACAGCCGAAAGACAGCCCGCAAATATCTCTTTGGCATCGGAACGTATGGTTTCTAAGTCTTTGCGGTTTTTGTTCATGTTGTCGGCATAAACAGGTTACCGTTAAAAGAATTGTGATTTCGATAGGTTGTAGAATTTCAGAAACGTTTAATTATTTGTGGTGCCGAAGGGGAGACTCGAACTCCCACGGAGAAACCCCCACTAGACCCTGAACCTAGCGCGTCTACCAATTCCGCCACTTCGGCATTTAAATCCTATAATCTAAAAAAGATTGATTTAAAATACAAGCTGTTTTATATTAATTTCTTGTTAATTTTGTCAAGACCATTAACCGGTTGAATTTGTAAAAATTCGAATTCAACCATCAAAATTGGCTGGGAAACGTAAGAATGAATCTCGTTGAACATATCGATAAGATTAAAAAACCATATAATAACGCCGTGATTACCATTGGCAATTTCGATGGTGTTCACATTGGACATCAAGCTCTTTTTCATGAGGTGATAGAAAAAGCCGACGCCATTGACGGTACATCAATAGTCATGACTTTTGAACCCCACCCTGTACGGGTATTAAAACAAAACGGCCACCCGCCATTGATAACTCTGTATGAACAGAAAGTCGAGCTTATTGAAAGCTCAGGAATAGATGTTCTTATTTGTATTCCCTTTACTTTGGAATTTGCGGCCATATCGGCAAAAGAGTTTGTTGAGGACATACTGTTGTCACGTATCGGTATGAAAGCCATTGTCGTAGGAGAAGATTATACTTTTGGTAAAAATCGTAAAGGGGATATCAAGCTGTTACAAACCTATGCTAAAAATCATGGATTTGAAGTAATCGTGGCCGATTGGATACTGACGTTAAATAAAAGCTCTGATAGAATCAGCAGCACCCGGACGCGCAAACTTGTAATGGCGGGCAGGGTGGCTGAAGCCCAAAAACTGTTGGGGCGTCACTACCAGATCAGAGGTGTTGTCACAACCGGACGGAACAGGGGGGGGAGGCTTTTAGGGTTCCCCACTGCAAATATTATCCTTCATGATGAACTATGCCCAAAAACCGGGGTTTATGCCGTCAGCGGGGAATTAGGAAGTAAAACACACAAGGGGGTTGCCAATATCGGCTACAGCCCCACTTTCGGCGACCAGGTATTTTCCGTGGAAGTTCATATCCTGGACTTTAATGAAAATATATACGACCGGAAAATCCGTGTTAACTTCATACAACGCATCAGAGATGAAAAAAAATTTTCAAATATTTCCGAACTGTCTGAACAGATTAAAAAAGATATTGTAAAGGCACGCAAAATCCTGTCTTGATAATCCTCAAGCTTTCTTATTTCGACCAGGTCTTTTATATCTCTTATGAAAAAAAACATAACCATTTCTCTGATTATAGGGATGACAATATCCGCTCTGGCACTTTATCTGACATTCAGAAACGTGCCGGTGGCCGATCTTTTGGTTTATCTTATTTCAATTAATTATTTTTGGATATTTCCGGCTG
This sequence comes from Desulfobacterales bacterium S5133MH16, assembly GCA_001751005.1. Taxonomy (GTDB): domain Bacteria; phylum Desulfobacterota; class Desulfobacteria; order Desulfobacterales; family UBA11574; genus S5133MH16. The sequence goes on along the minus strand of MAXL01000375.1, from coordinate 6,081 downwards.
TTTTGGTTCTTTTAACAAGTTTTGTTTTAAGAGTATTTCGATGGCAGATTATACTGGAAACGGCAGGCAAAGTAAGTTTCTGGCAGGCATTTCATCCTTTGATGATCGGTTTTATGATAAACTGTATCCTTCCGGGCAGGGTCGGAGAAGTTGCAAGACCGGCTGTTCTCCAGAAGAAGGAAAATATACCCTTTTCAACGGGACTTGCAACGGTTGCTGCCGAACGGGTATTTGATGTCAGCATCCTGCTGATACTTTTTTCGATACTGCTTGCAACGGTACCTATAGATCCAAACCTTGATATTGTTTTTGGCAAGTATCATCTCAACAGAGAAACTCTTGTTACAGCAGGTGGAGGGGCCTTCAAGCTGCTTATACTTCTCATCGTTGGGATTATCATGGTCAGTTTCGGCAAAACAAGAATGGCAATAAACCGCTCAATCATGTTGATTCCGCATCTGTTTTTCTTTTCCGGGTCCGAATTTAAAAAAAAAATACAAAAAAAAGTTTGCGAGCCTATTGTGAGAGTTCTCGAAAATTTTACATCCGGTTTTGCCCTGGTTAAGTATCCGTCTAAGATATTTATTTGTTTTGGGCTGTCTGTCTTTATTTGGGCTCTTGCAGCTTTTTCATATTATATAATGGCTCAAGGGTGCCCGGGCATAGAACTGTCGTTTACTGAAATCTCCGCGCACATGATCATAATCTGTTTTTTTATAGCGCTTCCCTCTGTACCCGGCTATTGGGGAATTTGGGAGGCAGGCGGTGTCTTTGCCCTGGCCCTTTTCGGGGTTTCTTCAAAAGATGCTGCCGGCTATACGCTGGCAAATCATGCAATCCAGATCTTTCCCGTTATGATTGTCGGCCTTGTTTCAGTTATGGTCACAAGTGTAAATATATTGCAGGTCTCCTATGAAAAAAGGGAAAAGGCCGTAAATAATCCGGGCGAGCCGAAACCAAGCTGATAAGTTACAACTAAAGAAATAAAAAAGGTCATGATATGGAAACACTGAGAATATTGACATATCCGGACAAATTTTTGAGTGAGCCTACGAAACCGGTTGAAAATATCGACGAAAAGATTCAGAATTTAATTAATGACATGGCGTCCATTATGTACCAGGCGCCCGGCATTGGCCTTGCTGCAATACAGGTAGGAATTAATAAAAGTCTTCTGATTTATGATGTTTCGCCGAGAGACGAAAAACGATCTTTACAGGTCCTGATTAATCCCAGGATCGTAGAAAGTGAAGGGACCACAATTTCTGAAGACGAGGGGTGCCTGAGCGTCCCTGATTTTAGGGCAAATGTTAAACGAGCGGCTTCTGTTCTTGTTGAAGGTTTTGACAGTAAAGAAAAACCTCTGCGTATAGAAGCGGAAGGATTATTAGCTGTGGTGCTGCAGCATGAGATTGACCATTTAAATGGTATCTTGTTTATAGATCGAATAAGTTCCCTAAAAAGAGAGATGTATAAAAGACGTGTAAAAAAGAATTTGAAAAACAAATGAAGAAAAAGGCTAAAATAATCTTCATGGGCACCCCGGAATTTGCAGTGCCCGCATTAAAAGCTCTATATAAAAGCAACCAAAACGTGGCGTTGGTGGTAACGCAGCCTGACCGGCCAAAAGGGCGGGGTCGTAAAGTCGTCCCTCCCCCTGTAAAGGAAGTTGCTATAAGTCTGGGATATGAAGTCAATCAACCGTCAGCTATCCGAACAGTCGAGTTCGAAAAACGGATGGCAAAACACAAACCTGACATCATTGTCGTTGTTGCATTTGGGCACATTATTCCAAAAAACATCCTTGCAATACCCAAAATAGCTACCATAAATGTTCATGCCTCGCTCTTGCCTAAATATCGCGGACCGGCGCCTATCCAGAGGGCGATTATAAATGAAGAAACAGAGACGGGCGTCACGACTATGTTAATGGATGAAGGCCTGGATACCGGTGACATTCTCCTGTCTTCAAAAATTAAAATTTTATCTGACGACACTTCAGGCACCCTTCATGACCGCCTGGCTGATCTTTCGGCAGATCTTTTGATACAGACCATAAAATCTATTGAAACCGGTGATATAAATCCTATCCCACAGGACCATACCCAAGCTACCTATGCACCACTTCTCAAAAAAAATGACGGTCGTATGAATTGGGAAATGCCGGCCCAAACTTTAGAGGCATTCGTTCGCGGAATGACGCCGTGGCCCGGAGCATTTACATTCCATGGCAACAAACGTCTTAAGATCTTTAAGGCCATGTCGATTATCGTTGATACTGTCGAGACCCCGGGAACCGTGATCAGAAGATTTCCTGACGAATTGTGCGTTGCAACCGGAAAGGGAGTCCTGTCTGTGATCGAAATTCAGGGTGAGTCGGGAAAACGTCTTTTGATCAAGGAGTTCCTGCAAGGATATAAGATTCCTCCCGGAACAATTTTAAGCTGATACCTAACCCGGACAAGCTGGAACCAAAAAAGATCGGTTTTATTTTTACCACGAAGATCACGAAGGAAAAGAAGAATAAAATATATAACCTTCGTGCTCTTCGTGTACTTCGTGGTATGATCAAACTTTTTTTGCCACAAAATGCACAAAATTTACAACTAAGGAACTAAAGAATTACACTTATGGCAGATGAAGTCCGTAAAACGGCTCTGTATATATTGAACACCCTAAATAAAGAGCGCAACACTCTGGATAACCTTTTGGAAGATGTTCTCCGGGAAAAGACTCTTTTTTCAAAAAAGGATCGGGCCTTACTTCAAGCTCTGGTATATGGCGTTCTGAGGTGGCGAGGCCGGCTCGACTATATCATAGACTATTTTTCTAAAACCCGCCTGAATAAAATCAATCCTAACGTTTTGAATATTCTGCGACTCGGGCTTTTTCAGATAATATATTTAGACAGAATACCCGTATCCGCCGCGGTAAATACATCGGTTGAAATGACAAAGGCTGCTGCTGCGCCCTGGGTTGTGGGATATGTAAACGGTCTCCTGAGAAATGCCGTCAGAGAATATGGACATGTGACTTTTCCTGATGTTGACAAAGATCCGGTAAAAGCATTGGCAACAAAAAAGTCTTTCCCGGAATGGCTTATTAAGAGATGGCTGGATCGGTTCGGATTGAAAGAGACCGGGCTGCTCTGTGATGCAATTAACACCATTCCTCCCATAACCGTGCGCTGCAATACCCTTAAGACAAACCGGAAAAAACTGGTGAAAGCTCTTGAGAGATATGCCGAAAAGATTAAGATCACAAATTATGCGCCGGACGGGGGGTTTTTTTTCAACCCAAAAAGATCTATCCCAAACATAGAAGCATTTGAAAATGGTCTATTTCAGGTCCAGGATGAGGCGGCCCAGCTGGTTACCCTTCATTTAAACCCTCAGTCCGGTGAAACTATTTTAGATGCATGTGCAGGTCTGGGTGGAAAAACCGGGCATATCGCCCAGATGATGAAAAACAGCGGAAGACTTGTTGCAATGGACAAAGATGAAAACAAGCTTATGCGGTTAGAATCCGAAATGCATCGACTTGGCGTTTCCATTGTGACAACCCGTATCCACGACCTAAGTAGCCCCTTAAATCGGGAACACTTTGGAAAGTTTGACCGTATTCTTCTGGATGCACCCTGTTCGGGCCTGGGTGTTTTAAGAAGGAATCCGGATATAAAATGGAGAGCGTCACAGCAAAACTTGGCATACTGCCAAAAAAGACAGGCTCTGTTTCTGGACAACCTTGCACATTTTGTTAAGCCGTCCGGTGTTTTGGTTTATGCTGTCTGTAGCATGGAACCCGAGGAAAATGAATCGGTGATAAAAGGTTTTTTGAATAAACATGGTAAGTTTGCTATAGAAAAAAAATCGACAGGATTATCCTTTGATGCCTGTTCCCTTGTAACTCGTGACGGATATTTAAAAACCTTTCCTCATCTTAACAACATGGACGGTTTTTTTTCGATCTGTATGAAACGGAAAAAGTGATCTCACGAATATTAAAACTTGGCTCCCTGTTTTTTTTATTTGTTCTGATCGTTGGTGCAAGTGCTTATCTCACCCTCACGCTTATTATAAAGAGCGAAGATACTGTGGTGGTTCCTGATCTTTCCGGGAAAAACGTCGTCTATGTTCTTGAGTTATTAACCGATTTGGGGCTTAATACAAAGGTTAAAGGATCGGAATATAGCGCCGACGTTCCTGAAAACAACGTTATTTTCCAGGAACCGGAACCGGGAGCGGAAATAAAAAAGGGACGTGATGTCAGAATAATAATTTCAAAAGGCGCAAAGTCTATTTTGATGCCGAACCTTAAAGGGCTTTCTGTACGACAGGCTCGGATTATCCTGGAAGAAAACAGCTTGCGCAGGGGAGAAATATCGAGTACGTACAGCAATAATATAAAAAAAGACGAGGTTATCGCCCAGGTTCCTTCTCAAGGAACCATGATAACAAGAGGCGAAGGGGTGGATCTGCTTGTGAGTATGGGGATCAGGCCCCGGGCTTATAAGATGCCTGATCTTATAGGGCTGTCTCTCAATAGTGCGATTACTATGATTGAGAATATGGATCTGGTTCTCGGAGAGATAAAAACCCATTTTCACAAAGGCAAGCCCTTAAATACAGTTGTGGCCCAGGAATTGCTCTCCGGCTATCACGTAACTCAGGGGAGTACTGTTAATCTTGTTATAAACAGAAAGTCCGTACAAAAAGGCCATAACTATTCAAATGAATCCCAAGGGGCCGGCCTTTTCAGATACCGGCTAAAAGACGGTTTTTTAAAAAGACACATCAGGGTGCGATTAAAAAGTTTTGGTTTTTCTGCCGATCTTTTCGACGGTTTCATGAAGCCGGGAGAAGAAATCTGGTTGTTAATACCCAGAAAAAATGATGCAACTGTTTTTCTTTATGAAGATGGCGAATTGATAAAAACTTTAGTTTACGACGCAGGATAGAATACCTTGTTAGGTAACACCAATGATATCCGATGATCCTCAACATTATGTTCAGGGTGTGCTGGAGTGCAACCGGCGTGTGCTCGCAAAGACAATTACATTGATCGAAAGCTCGCTTTCTTCTCATCAGGAACTGGCTCGAACGATTATCGATTTGCTGCTTCCTTACACCGGCAAGGTTGTACGCCTTGGAATTACAGGAGTACCGGGTGTGGGTAAAAGTACGTTTATTGAGAGCCTCGGAACAATGCTTGTGGAAAAGGGACATCGGGTGGCCGTACTTGCCGTTGACCCCAGCAGTAAAAGAAGTGGCGGGAGCGTACTGGCAGATAAGACTCGTATGGAAAAGCTGGCTGTTGAAGAGAGAGCCTTTATCAGACCTTCACCTTCAGGCGGCACCCTGGGCGGGGTTGCAAGGAAGACTCGAGAGACAATGATTGTTTGCGAAGCCGCCGGTTTTGATGTTATGATTATTGAAACCGTTGGGGTGGGCCAGTCCGAAACAACCGTGGCATCCATGGTCGATTTTTTTCTGGTGCTGATGATTGCGGGTGCGGGGGATGAACTTCAGGGATTAAAAAAGGGAATACTGGAACTGGCGGATGCCGTTGCCGTTAACAAAGCAGACGGCGATAATATTGAAAAGGCAGATCTTGCGAGAAAGCAATATGAGTCAGCCCTGCACTTTTTAACCCCGTCGTCGCTTACCTGGAGACCGCCGGTATTGAGCTGCAGTGCCCTGGAGATGACGGGGATTGATGTGATCTGGGGAACTGTTTTAGACCACCGGAAGAAATTAACCGCTACCGGAGAACTCGAAGCCAACCGGAAAAGACAGGCCGTTGACTGGATGTGGTCCCTTGTAAAAGAGGGTCTAAAAGAAAGGTTCTATAAAAATCCCGAGGTTAAAAAGATGTTACCGGAGATCTTGAAAGAGGTTGAAAACGGTACCACTGCATCCACAATAGCGGCAAGCCGATTGCTTTTTTTTGCTTGACAATAGCCCTTGTATATAGAATCAAAAGAGACGGTCTCGTAAAAAGTCCAACTTCTGCGTTGTGCTGCATTTCGTAATCATTCAACGTACGAAAAGTACGCCTCATGATTACAAAATTTGCACGCCT
>MAXL01000374.1 GCA_001751005.1 Desulfobacterales bacterium S5133MH16 | reverse complement strand
GTCGCCATCCGCTATTGCCCGGTCAAGCCTTTTGAGCACCACCGCCGCAGCGCCTTCGCCGGGAAGCGATCCATCCGCCGACCGGTCAAACGGACTTATTTTGTGACTTCGAGTAAACGGTCTTATCTGATTGGATGTGATGACACTACGGACATCCCCGCAAAGATCAACCGCTCCCACAAGAACAGCGTTGGTTTCTTTTTGCTGCAGGGATCGCACCCCGATTTCAAGGGCCTTCAGACCGGAGGCCGCTTCATTGGACACCACATAGCTCGGACCTCCGAAACGAAATTCTCTGGCGATTCTGCTGGCGATAACTCCGCCAAGAGCGCCCAGGGTCCGGGTAGCGGTAAGGGGCGGTCGAAATGCATCCCGTAACGATTCCAGCCAGATGCCGGTTTCTTTCTCATCATCAAGAGATAATCCCGAGCGGTTTGTTTTTTTCCACTTCCGAACTAAATTTTGCAGGTGCCAGCGGAGGTGAAAATCCGTGGCTTCAAAGTCAAAGTCGATGCCGATGTAAGCCCCCATGTCCGTTCGCTCTTGTCTAAGGGGAAGGCCTGCATCTTTCATTGCCTCGGCGGAGACTTTAAGCATTAAAAGATGCTGGAGAAGAATATCCGGAATTTCATTGGGAGGTATTCGAAAATCTCTGAGATTAAGAGAAAGTTCATTCATGTATCCGCCCCAGGCGCCCTGTCCCTCAAGAATGTCCTCGGCGATAGTGTCACACCCGTTCCACCGGTCTTCAGGCCTTTTTGTGATGATCGATTCTCCTCTGAAAACGGTTTCCTGAAACGCTTTCAGAGATTTTAAGGGGCCGAAAGCAGATGCCATGCCAATAATCGCTACAGGGGACTTTTTAATTGACGATTGACGATTGACGATTGACGATTGATAGTTGACGGTTGAAGCGTGATAATCGGCAATTTTCAACCGGCAATTTTCAATTTCAGTGTCCCATTCTTCAAAAAGCAGGTGGCTGTTTATGCCTCCGAATCCGAATGCACTGACAGCAGCTCGCCGGGCAGTGTCTTTATCCCTCCGGCCCCATTGTTCCGCCTGGGTTTGCACTCGAAACGGACTGTTACGGAGGGGGCTTTTGGCCGGGGGGTTGCTGAAATTAAGGGATGGCGGCAAGGTTTTGTTTTTTAATGCCAGAAGGGTTTTGATCATCCCGGCGGCCCCTGCACCGGTCAATAAATGGCCGATCATGGATTTGACGGAGCCGATGGCGCATTGTTGATTTGACCATCCGGATTCGCCCCAAAGCGTTCTCAAGCTCTGAAGCTCGACCACATCTCCCACCAATGTTCCTGTACCATGGCATTCAATGAGATCGACGTCTTGATGAGACCAGCCCGCGTCGGCATAAGCGCTGCGCATGGCCCGAACCTGGCCGTCGCTGTCCGGCGCCAGAAGATTGCCCCGCATGTCATTGGAAAGTCCGATACCTTTTATTAAGCCATAAATGTGGTCGTGATCCCGCAAAGCGTCTTCCAGCCTTTTTAATACAAGCATGCCCACACCCTCTCCCACCACCAGACCGTCTGCACTTTGGTCAAAGGGGGCACAACGGCCTGAAGGGGATAAGGCCCGGAGCTGGCTGAACCCAACCTGAGTGTAAAGAGATTCCGGTCTTGAGACGCCCCCGGCCAGCATGACGTCTGCACGAAAAGAACATAATTCATCGCAGGCAAATTTAACGGCATACAGGGATGAGGCACAGGCGGCATCCAGGGTATGGCTTCCGCCGCCTAGGCCGAGTCCTTCGGCAAGTATGGCCCCGGGCAGGCTGGTTACCCTGCCGGCCAGGCATTCCTCCCTGGAAAGTCGTATAGGTTTATCCGAAGCAATATGGCCAAAAAGTTTTTCTTCAAAGGATGTCCCCAGTATCTTTCTCGTGATTGAAGAGGAAGCGTCCGTGGGCAGCGCAATGGCAGCAAGAACGGTCCCGATGTTTTTTTTATTCGTCGACGGGGTCACGCAGCTTGATAATGCTTCCCGGCCGGCAGTCAGCACCATTTGATGCAACGGATCCAGTTCTTTTAACAGTTCCTCGTCAAGGTCAATTCCTTTGGGATCGAATTTAAAATTATTAATAAGACAGGATCGCTTTGAATAAGCTTTGTCCGGCATGGGATCGGAATGATACATGGAATCAGGTTCGACGATCCATCTGTCACGGGGCACCTCGCAGGTTGCATCAACCTTGTTTACGATGTTATGCCAGAACTTATTCAGGTCCGGAGCCCCCGGAAATAGACAGGCCATCCCGACCACAGCAATGGGTGTTCTTTTTCTCATAATTCCAGCCTCTGAAGCACTAATGAGCGATTACCGAAAATTTCTGATTTTCGTACAATAGTAATATAAAAAAAACAATAGAATGTCTGTACTCCCATAGTAAGATTTTTTGTAACCGTTCACCACATTTTCATAACCCAGATGTATGTAAATTCTTTCCTAATGTGAAATAAAACTCATAGAATTTAGTAAAAAATTGGTTTGCTGCAATTATCGACTGTAGATAACCATTGGGAATGTCATATAAAATATTTAATTGATATTTTTGGCATGATTTCTGCTTTCAATATCTTTCAAACTCAGATCTAATCTTGAAGATATGCTCTTCGAGATTATTATATTACATGCCACCCGACTTCAACATCTATATAAAAATCATGTAAGGGATAGAAACTTACAAAGATTACACTTTAAAAGGGAGTTTGAGGTGGCATTTAATTTGTAAAGCCAAAGCTAAAATATAAAATGTACTCACTAAAATTTTAAAAGTTCGGACGACTCCACACTTATTTTGGGTGACGGCTCAACCGAACTGAAAGAAGCCTTGAATCAAACAAAAAAGCAATTCAAGGCCATAAAGGAAAGGCAGGGCATTTGATTGGCCCTGCCTTTTTTATTCAAGGTATAACGTATAAACAATTTCCTTCTTGCATTTTTATAAGGCATGATTATAGTCTAAAATTATGAAAGAACATAACGAAAAAATACCAAATCCAAAAGAAATTGAAAAAGAAATCGGCGATTTTCTTGCAAAGAAATTCGGCGGCAGTGTTAAAATGGTATCTCCGCTGGTTGTACCCCATGAAATCACTTCCGAAAAGGCAGAAAAGCCTACCCGTAAAGAAAAGAAGATTGATTTTGCCCTAAAACCCGAAGATCTTATTTCTTATCTTGACCAGTATATCGTGAAGCAGGATAATGCCAAAGCCATACTGGCCACAAAAATATGTACCCATTTCAACCGGATAAAACGTGCCGAAACCTCTGCTGATGATATCACGGACATGGTCGGCCACATAAAAAACAACATACTCATGTTCGGCCCCACCGGAGTTGGGAAAACATATATCATTAAACTGATCGCGAAAAAAATCAATGTTCCTTTTGTAAAGGGTGACGCAACCAAATTCAGCGAAACCGGTTATGTGGGCGGTGATGTGGAAGATCTTGTCCGGGATCTCGTGCAAGAAACTGACGGTGATATTGAACTGGCTCAATACGGTATCATCTATATCGATGAAATCGATAAAATTGCCTCGAGCCGGAACATTATCGGTGCGGATGTCTCACGATCAGGAGTTCAGCGCGCGCTTTTAAAACCCATGGAAGAGACCGAAGTTGATTTAAAAGTGCCCCATGATCCTATTTCAATGATTCAGGAAATCGAACGCTTTCGCAAGACCGGCAAACGGGACAAACGTGTAGTCAACACCTGTAATATACTCTTTATCATGAGCGGCGCCTTTGGCGACCTGGCCCGGATTGTTAAAAAACGGATTGCCGACCAGGAAATCGGGTTTGGAGCAAAGATTAAAAACTCTCGGGATGATACGGACATTCTTCAACAGGCAAAAGCCGAAGATCTGATAGAGTTCGGATTTGAAAGCGAATTTGTCGGTCGTCTGCCGGTAAGGGCTGTTTTTGAAAAGTTGACCCAAGAGGATCTTTTTGAAATCCTGAAAAATCCCAGCAACCCGGTCATTCTCGGTAAAAAACTCGATTTTGCTGCATATGATATTGACGTGAAATTTGAGGGCAAGGCCCTTCGTGTTCTCGCTGAAAAGGCCTTCAATGAAAACACCGGTGCCAGAGGCCTGGTCAGTGCCATTGAAGGAGCACTTCTTTTGTTTGAAAAAAAATTGCCATCGAGCGATATTAAAAAATTTCCGGTAACGGTTTCCGTAATCCAAGATCCTGAAAAATCGCTTGAAAACATGATGTCATTATCAAACCGCAGCGAATTGGATGAAACATTTGAAAAGCTTGCTCGTGAAGAAAAAGAGTTTATTATAACCTACTTGAACGCCAACAAGAAAAACCTGTCGGAAAAATACAGTCTTACGTTGACGCCTTCTCGCATCCAAGTGGTGGCCTCTTATTACTCCGGTCATATTATGGATATCGAAAAGGTAATCAACAAAATCAAATCATTTTATGATGACATTAAAAAAATAGAATTGTTCTTTTTTAAAAACAACGACATAAACATCGTCCTGGAAGATGATGCCATCGATTTTATTATCGCAAAGTTTGAAAAGGACAATATTAATGTTGAAGATTTTTATGAACATCTGACAAACGATTTTAAACATGGACTCAACCTGATTCGGGAAAAAACCGGAAGAAACCGTTTTTTTATCACAAGAAGCGCTCTTTTGAATCCCGAGGAGTTTATAAGCAAACTCCTTAAAGATCAACTGAGCCATGGCTTGTTGCCCGACTCTCAAAACCTGATCTAATAATCAATAATCAACTGTTAATTGTTAATTATTAACCGTTGTTTATTAACTATTATTTCTTGAACCTTGAACCCTTATCTAATAATTAATAATTAACTGTTAATTGTTAATCATTGATTATTAACCATTATTTCTTGAACACTGAACCCCAATTATCAATATGATCGGAATATCAAAACTTTACTGTGGAACCGTTGAGCCATCGGATGCCCTTCGTTATGGGCGAATGTCGTCAAAACTACCTTCCCACCTTTTACAGTTTTCCAGCGATAAACGGCCGGTAATTGTCTGGAATATTACAAAGCGATGCAACTTAAAATGCGTGCACTGCTATGCCCATGCAAAAAACATAGCCTTGGACAGTGAGCTTTCAACTCGGGAAGGCAAAAATCTTTTAGATGATCTTGCAGAATTTGGGGTTCCTGTTATTTTGTTTTCTGGAGGTGAACCTCTGACCCGGAAGGATCTCCCTGAACTTGCCGCCTATGCCGTCAAAAAGGGTATGAGAGCCGTTATCTCAACAAACGGAACCCTGATTACCCAAGAAAAAGCCCAAAACCTGAAAGAAATCGGTCTTTCATATGTGGGCATAAGTCTGGATGGAATGGAAGAGATTAATGACCGGTTCAGAGGCGTCAAGGGAGCTTTCAGAGCGGCGTTGGAAGGAATTGAAAACTGTAAAAAAGCAGGTATAAAAGTTGGGCTCCGCTTTACAATCAACAAATCGAATGTGGCTGAAATCTCAAATATTTTTAATCTGCTCCAAGAGATGGATATTCCGAGAGCATGCTTTTATCATCTGGTGTATGCAGGTCGCGGAGCAAAGCTCGTAAAAGAAGATCTTTCTCATCAGGAATCCCGAAACGCCGTGGATCTTATCATGGATCTTACAAAACAATTACATGACAAGGGGCACATTAAAGAAGTATTAACCGTGGACAATCACGCTGACGGCCCGTACCTTTATTTGAGGCTGCTTAAGGAAAATCCGGAGCGGGCCCGGGAGGTTCTGGAACTTCTTCAAATGAATGAGGGCAACAGCTCCGGCATAGGCATCGGCTGCATCAGCTGGGATGGAGAGGTGCATGCCGATCAATTCTGGCGTCATTACAGTTTCGGCAACGTCAAAGATCGGCCATTTTCTGAAATCTGGACCGACACCTCGGATCCGCTTATGAAAAAAATTAAGGAGAAAAAAAAGCACGCCAAGGGAAGATGTGCAATCTGCAGATGGCTGGACATCTGCGCCGGCAATTTCAGGGTACGGTCCGAAGCGGTAACCGGTGATATCTGGGCGCCGGATCCGGCATGCTATCTAACAGATGAAGAAATAGCATGAGATCTTGGATATTTATCACATAAAATAGGAGCCACTATGCTTTTTCCCGACTACAGGCCAAGACGGTTACGGCAAAATGATGCGTTTCGACGGATGATTCGCGAAACCAGACTCTCGGCAGATGACCTGATCCTCCCCCTTTTTGCTATTGACGGCAAAGGGATTAAAAATCCAATCGATTCCATGCCCGGACACTTCCAGCTGTCCATCGACCACCTGGTTACCACGTCAAAAAAAGCATGGAAACTGGGTATCCCGGCGATAATGCTTTTTGGAATACCGGACAAAAAAGATCCCCTTGCAACCAGCGCTTATGCCAAAGACGGCATCGTTCAGAAAGCGACCCGTACTCTCAAAGACAAGATACCCGATCTTAATGTCATAACCGATGTGTGTCTGTGCCAGTACACGGATCACGGCCATTGCGGGTTTGTTGACGGTCAAATCATAGACAATGACGCCACCCTGGATCTTCTTGCCAGAACCGCACTGTCTCACGCAAAAGCCGGCGCGGATATGGTTGCCCCGTCCGATATGATGGACGGCCGTGTGGCGGAAATTCGCAATATTCTGGATGAAAACGATTTAAGCAATATCCCGATAATGTCATATGCCGCCAAATATTGCTCTGCGTTTTACGGACCGTTCCGTGATGCCGCGGACTCCGCCCCCAAGTTCGGAGATCGACGGACTTACCAGATGGACCCCGCCAATGCGCTGGAGGCCATTCGGGAAGTGAGCATGGACATAGAAGAAGGGGCGGATATCATAATGGTAAAACCGGCCCTCCCTTATCTTGACATTGTCTGCCGCATTCGCGAAGAGATAGATCTTCCCCTGGCAGCCTATAATGTCAGCGGTGAGTATGCCATGATAAAAGCAGCCGATAAAATGGGGTGGATAGACGGAAAAAAAGTCATGATGGAGTCTCTCACGGCCATTAAGCGAGCCGGTGCCGATATGATCCTGACATATTTCGCTATTGAAGCTGCAGAAGAATTAAGAGCCTAACCTAACCTGAAAAAGCCGGAAAACTGCCTAAAATGCCTCATAAAAATACCATGACAAACACGAACCATACCTCATCTGAACACCCTCATCCCAAAGGCAAAAACAAAGGCGCCGCCCTGCGCCTGGTTGCCTGGGAAACAACGCGCAACTGCAACCTCGCCTGTGTGCACTGCCGCGCATCCGCCGAACATGGTCCCTTCAGCGGCGAACTTGACACCCGGGCGTCTTTTCACCTTTTGGATCAGATTGCAGAAGTGGGAGAACCCATCGTAATTTTGACCGGCGGGGAACCGCTGTTACGACCGGACATCTTTGATATTGCAAAATACGGCACAAAAAAAGGGCTCCGAATGGTCATGGCGCCAAACGGCACACTCATCACTGAAAAAACCACCGGGCAAATGGCGGATGCCGGCATTAAACGGATAAGCGTCAGCCTGGACGGTGCGACCAGAGAAAGCCATGACAGGTTCAGAGGAGTGGAAGGTGCCTTTGAAGGTGCGATTCGCGGAATACGGCGGGGCAAAGATGCCGGGGTAGAATTCCAAATAAACACTACGATTACAAAGACCAATCTTAGTGAAATTCCAAAAATCCAGGAACTGGCCATAAAACTGGGTGCAGTTGCTCACCACATCTTTCTTTTGGTTCCAACCGGTCGCGGCAAATATATTGTGGACCAGGAAATAACCGCAGAGGAGTATGAGAACACATTAAACTGGTTTTATGACCAGAGGGAAAGGACGTCTTTACAGCTTAAAGCCACATGCGCTCCCCATTACTACCGCATCCTCCGGCAAAGAGCAAAACAAGAGGGAAAGTCTGTCACTTTCAAAACCCACGGGATGGATGCCGTTACCCGAGGATG
>MAXL01000373.1 GCA_001751005.1 Desulfobacterales bacterium S5133MH16 | reverse complement strand
TGCAACTGAGCCTGACCGAAGCTCAATGCTTTTGACCCTGAGCCGGCAATCGGCGGCGCGTACATGAAATGTCCGGTAAGAAGTATGCTGTTCTTGTTTGGCATTTTGTTTCATTTAATTGGAATTAGAATCAGTAAGCTCTCCATAATTAATTGAGAAATTACTAAAATCAGGCCTAACTGATTGACAAATTTACCGAATTTGTCAGAATAGACTATAAATGCATGGATTTGTCAAGAGTGATGAATGGGTCCTATGAATATTGCAACCACTATCATCCCGATATTTGCCATAATCATCCTTGGATGGTTTGCCCGCTGGAAAGGATTTATTCCCTTTGAATTTTTAGGTCCGGCAAACCGTCTCGTCTATTATCTGGCAATTCCCGCCATGATTTTTCATGCGATCTCCAAAGCCTCCTTAAAAGCAAGGTTTGATATTAAAGTTTTGTTTATCACCCTGCTTTCTGTTCTGGCTGTTTTTGCGGTGGCGTGGGGAGTGGGACTAGTAAGTCGTATACGGCCAAGGGAGCTGGGTACTTTTATTCAGTCCTCCTTTCATGGGAATTTGGGGTATATCGGTCTTGCCGTTGCATACTATTCTCTCGGTAATGAAGGATTTGTGCGGGCCGGTATCATTGCCGGGTTTATAATGATATTGCAGAATTTTCTTGCAGTCGTCGTTCTTCAGTTAAATTCAGCCAATACTTCAGCACCGGAAAATAAGCTGAGTGTGGTTATGAGAATACTGGGCAATCCTGTTATTCTGTCAGCAATAGGCGGGATAGTGTTTTCCTTGACAGGATTACGGGTTCCTCTTGTTATCGACCGCAGTCTCGATATTTTAAGCGGTCTTGCACTCCCGATGGCTTTGCTGCTTATCGGAGCTTCTCTCTCTTTTGAATTGATGCATTTGAGAATGCTTCGAGTTCTTTGTTCAAGTTTTATTAAACTGTTCCTGCTTCCCGGCCTGGGTTTTATCCTATATCGTCTATTTGATGTGGCACTCCAGGACTACCTGCCAGGTCTTATCCTGCTGGCATCGCCGACTGCCACAATAACCTATGTAATGGCAAAGGAAATGAACGGCGATACAGATTTTGCAGTTGCAGCCCTTTCCACAAGTACAATATTGTCGGCGGTGACATTTTCCCTGTGGCTGCATATTTCGGCTGGATAACACGATAAACATTCAATTTAAAAGTTTTAAGTGTCTAAAATGATCTAAAGTGCCTAAAGTTTACGCAAACTTTTTCCCATTGACACGCAAAGCCTTTTCCTTCTATACTCCCACGCTTGAAGAGAATTTTTCTTACTGAGTCCTTAATCTTATGCAAGGGGGGGAATATGGCAAAAAAAATTATGTTACGGTTCGGCTTGTTTGCGATCGTACTTTTCATAGTAATGCCGGCGCTTTCAGTCTCCATCAATGCCGCGGAATTTTCTGCCGACATGATTAATAAATCACCCATGGGAAACATTGAGGGAAAAATGTTTTTTAAAGAGGGTAACTTCAGACAGGAAATGATGATGGGAGGGCAGAAACAGATAACAATTTTTCGAAAAGACAAAGGAGTCGTCTGGGTTTTGATGCCGGCACAAATGATGTATATGGAAATGCAAGCAGGCAGCCGGCAAAATATGGCTCCGGTAGATCCGGATGAAATAGATAAGATTGGGGAAAAAAAATACCTGGGTAAAGAGAAGGTAAACGGGTATATGTGTTCAAAATATCGTTATACTTTCCATGACAAATCTTCAGGCACGGCAATATATTGGATTTCCAACAAGCTCAATTTTCCTATTAAAATGAAAACGGAAGGGACATCAGGGAGTATGAGTATGGAATACCGGAACATTCAGGAAAAAACGGTCTCTGCCTCTCTTTTTAATATCCCTGACGGGTACCAGAAGATGTCTATGCCCATGATGCCAGGCATGCCCGGACAATAGAACCACGAACAATGAATTCCTGCTGCTCGGGAGAGGGAACATCCCTTTCATGCCCGGCTATCCCGAATATTTCATGAAAAAATCGAAAAGGGTTTCAAAATGGACGAATCAAACTCGTGAAATATCCTGCTAAAAGAAATAAGTCAGCCAGATATATACGTTGTCCGGGGACTTAATGATGAGATCTGTTTGAGGAGCTTTGAAACCACCGAATTCAGTGCCTTTAGCGCCATAATAAACATTCACTCCACCCGTTAATTGAAGGTTTTGCGTTATGTCCCAGGTAACATATGGTTGGAGTATTCCCGAAGGGTCCTCGATGTTATTGATGGCTGTAAAAAATACCTTGAACAGCGGGTGCAATTCTGCCTGAATGTGTCCGCTTAAATAATTTCTTCCCATAACAAACAGTTCTCCACGGGCCAGGCGTTCGGTAATATCCGGATCAAGCAGTGCATCCGGATAGTTGTCTTTACCCAGGCCGTTAAAATAATATTCTATAAACCCGTAAAAATTTTTTTCAAACCAGACCCAGGAATAGTCCATGTTGGCCACCAAAGAAAGGTGGTCGTTGCCATCATCCAAAAACGTCCAGGTACTGTCCAAACGCCAGGCGGCATCTCCTAAATAGCCTGTACTACCGATACCGACGACGTTGTCCTCAAAATGCTTGGACCCCATAACATCAAACTCGGTGGTTCCGGCGGCAAAATGCAGCTTTCCGGCCAGAGAGGCCTGATCCGACCCCACCTTATTATTTTCCGGGTCCCGCCGGGCTACGTAAAGAAGTTGCACATCTCCGTTTTGTGCCAGCGTAAATTGCGCATTGACCATATCATCACCGGCCTTGTAATCTCGATCAATGGCTGTTGGCGGAAAAGGATTAAAAAGGTCCATGGGGTTAAAAACAAAGCCGTCACCCCAAGTTACGGCCTGCCGGCCGATGCGAACCGAACCCCGTTCGGCAAGCAGAGTCAGGTATAACCGATCCAATCTGTGAAGAAGGAACCAACCATCTTCTTCTTTAATGATGTGGGTAAGATCCATTAAACGTCGATTGTCGTCCAGAGGTGTACCAAGGAAAAATACATTGCCGGGAAGATTCGGAAATAATTCTTTTAATTCCTGTTGCTTTCGGATGCCGTCGCCGCCGGCCAAGATGAGTTCATAATCAACTTCAAAGAACACAGAATCTGTAAAAAAAGTTTCATTTATCAGTCGGAAATTGGAGCTGCCGTCATAATATGTTCCTGTCCCCACCGGTGCGAAAATAGTGTCATCAGTTACCCGGGATACATTGCCGGTGGTTTTGAACCGTCCGCCCCAGTGGGTATTTATATTTTCCCAAAAAGATTTTTGAGGGGATTGAGCTGGAAGGGGGGATGGGGACTCATTTTTGGTAGATTGAGCCTGAGCAAAAATCGGTACGCATTGATAACCGATGATCGCGACCATGAACAAATGAGTGAGAAGCAATTTTATTTTAAAATAACGACAATACATTCAGTTATTGAGTGACGCCGATATGAGACCTTTGAAAAATGTTCATTTTTGTTCAAGGCCAAGGAAGGCGAAAATTTTAACCACCCCAGTACGATCTGCCGGACCTACGGGGCAGGCAGGAATACATTGAGTATTTTGAGGATTAAAATTTGAGACTGACGCCGGGATTGGGCAAAAAGTGGCGTTTTGCAAAGGTCTCAAATATTAACATCCAATATCGAGTACCCAGAATCGAGTATCAAGCATCCAGTCTCCAGCAACCAGAAACAAGTTACCAGATACCAGTATCAAGATTCATTTCACCTGATCATCCACCAAGCGACCATCCCGCAAAAATATAAGGCGTCGAGCATAATCCATGACCATTTTATCGTGGGTGGAGAAAATAAAGGTCACACGTTTCTCTTCATTCATTTTCTGCATCATCTCAAGCAGGCCCTCGCCGGTTTTAGAATCCAGGTTGGCCGTCGGCTCATCAGCCAGCACAATGGAGGGGCTGGAAACGATTGCCCGGGCCACTGCAACACGCTGTTGCTGGCCACCGGACAGCTCGGCCGGCCGCCGGTCGTACTTGCCTGCAAGGCCCACATCATCCAGAATTGCTTTTGCCCGTTGCTGTCGCTCACGGGCCGTTACACCCTGAAGCAGCATAACAAACTCGACATTTTCTGCTGCCGACAGTACCGGAATCAGGTTGTAGGCCTGAAATACGAATCCAATTTTGTGCAATCTTAAATTTGCCAGCTGGGATTGCGACATTTGATCAAAAGCATTGCCATCCACCACAATACTGCCGGAGTCCGAGGCGTCCAATCCACCCACAAGATTCAACAGTGTGGTTTTGCCGGAACCGGATGGTCCGGCCACGGCCGCAAATTCTCCTTTTTCGATGACCAGACTGATATCTCTAAGGGCATGGACTTTGATTTGCCCCTGTTGATATGTTTTATTAACATTAATGCATTCAACGATTTTCATTTTTAAATTCCAAAAAGGGCCTTCGAATAAGGAGGCAGAAAAAAAATAAAATCTGATAAAATCCAATTTTTCATCTTAGGCATTTTCAGTACTACGTATGTGCGAGAGCTTCCACCGGTGTAAACCGTGCAGCTTTCACCGCCGGGTAGGTGCTCACCAAAATCCCCAGAAGTAGAACTACCAGATTAGACACGAATATGTCTTTGAGTGCGACAGCCGGATATATTACCCGGGTCATGCCGGCGTATTCTGCACCGGCCGCCAGGGCCGAAAGATCAATGCCGCTGCCGGATAAGGCGTAAATACATATAAACGCCAGTATGTTTCCGATGATCATGCCTGTGACCAGAAGAAGAAACGATTCCGTCAGAACTTCTCGGAGGATCCACCAGGGTTTCATTCCCAGGGCCTTGAGCAGGCCGAATTCCCGCATACGTTCAAATACGGCCATGAGCGTTGTGTTAACAATTCCAAACCCCATGGCGACAAACACAACAAAATACCAGATCCACATGAACCCATCGAGTATTCTCAAATACGCCGTTTGAAAAGGCAGCAGTTCGCGCCAGGTGTTTACCTCAAATTGCTCGGAGGGTAAGGCAGTCATTAACCGGTCATAGATCTCAGGGTTATCCGGTTTTCCCGGCAACAGGATCGATATCTCGGAGATTCCATCTCCCAGCCTGAGCATTTTATGGCTTGCTTTGCGCATAACAAAAACAAACTGTTTCTCGGTGGCCTCCATTTCCGCCCTGAACGTTCCAATTATACGGAAGGCACGGGACGCATTTTCCCGATGGGTATCCTGAGACATCAACACCAATTTTCGACCAAGCTTTGTGTCAAATTTTTCAAGCAGGGCTTCCCCGACAATGATACCATTGTGGTCACCCGGGTTGAGATAGCGCCCCTGTGAAATTGCGGTGCCAATAAATGAAACTTTTGCTTCTGCTACGGGATCGATGCCCACCAACGTGACACCGCTGTAATGCCTGGCATTGCTGGCAACGGCACTCACCCGCACCCGGGCAGTCCAAGATGAACCTTTTGGTAATACTTCTCTTAACGCATTTTCCACCACCACCGGATCGGTGATGCTGTTTTCGATGGCCGGATCATTTCGGTATCCTTTGTGATGTATCTGAAGGTGCCCGGTGAGGGTTGAAATCCCATTTTCAATCATTCCCACCGCTATTCCCCTCATCAGCGACCCCAGTAATATCATGCTCCATATACCGATAATGACGGCGGTCAGGATGACGGCGGTGCGGCGGGGGTTGCGCCAGATGTTGCGCCATGCTAGTTGTAGATACATGATAAAAAAATGCCTAAATTTAATAAAACTCATATTCCAGGCGCGTCTATTCATTCCGCTCCGTGAGTGTTTCCGTGACACGGATTGCTCTTTTCGGTTTTATCTGGAAACCGAAAAGCTAAATATCCTATAAATCCTTTTCATCCAGTTTGATATTTTTACATTCCGTATTCATCATACCGCTCTCATCGCTTCCACCGGGCGCATCCTGCGGACCTTTAGCGCCGGATATATTGCTGCGAAAAAGGTAATAATCAGTACAGCCAGCGGACCGCTGACAGCCGAAAGTAATGAAAGTTTGGGATACATGCGACCGGTGATGCCAAACTGGCTGAGCAATTCAGATGCACCGGAAATGTCAATTCCATGGGATTGAAAGTAAACCGTGACCAGGCTCCCGATAACAATTCCGGCAACAATCCCCACAAGCGTCATGGTCATGGATTCGATCAACAGCACCTTGGTCAGGCGCCCCGGGGTGGTTCCGATGGCCATCAGAACCCCGAATTCCCGGGTTCGTTCGAAAATCGCCATCAGAAACGTGTTTAGAATACTGAAAGCCACCACCAGCACCAAAAGAAAGTAAAAGATAACTCCGCTGACCAGATCCATTTCGATGCTCTGCCGCAATCCGGGCATGAGTTCATTCCAGTCCAGAACTGTCAGGGCCTTTTTTAAGTTTAGCGATAACAGGTTTGCTTTAATGGTACGCTTTATCGTATCTATATCCCCTAGCGAATCGGCGATTACCACCACCTCGTGGACGACTCCCCGCATTGTATAAACTTCCTGAAATGTTTCTAGCGGAATATGAATGGACGCCCGATCAAATTCATCGATTCCCGAACTGTAAATCCCTTTTACTTTCACAACGGTGGCGGCAATCGATCCGTCGCGTCCCTGTCCCACCACTGTCAACTCATCTCCTATATTCACCCGTAAGTTTCTAGCCAGAAGCTTACCCACCAGGGCCTGATCCGTGTCATCTTTGGATAGAAAGTCTCCCTGACGGATAAGCGCTTTTAATCTGGAAACGGTGGCTTCGCGTTCCGGGTCGATTCCCTTCACGACCGCTCCGTAAGTTCGTTCCTTGGAGGAAATTAAAGAAAAAGCTTGACCTCTGAAAGTATAAGCCTCCACTTTTGGAATTTTATCGAGCAGGTTTGCAATTTTTTCAGGATTGGGTACGACCAGGCGAATGCTTTTTTTATCTTGATATTCATCAGCCTGGACCTGCAAATGCCCGGTGTGTATTTTAACCGATGTGTTGATCATGGTTTCATAGCTGCCGAACTGAAAGGAGAGCATGAAAACCAGCAGCAAACTGGCAAATGCGATGGCACAGATGGTTAAAATCGTTCGCCTGGGATTGCGCCAGATGTTGCGCCAGGCCATTTTGACATCTACGGACAAATATTTTACCTCCTGGCTTTCCTTAAACTGGTCAGGGTAAACAGGCTGTCCGGCAGGTCGGATTTAAAGACCAGGGACGTATAATTCAATTCGGTGTACTTATTTTCTTCATCGACTTTTCGCATCCTCCAAACCTTTGGATACAGTTTGCCGCTCAGCATCTGGATTTCAAAGGTTGTCATCTTCTTTACCGGTGCGAGATCTTCATCAAAAAATTCCTGGCTGAGCCAGATGAGATCCTCCCGAATCTTAAGTTTTTGCATTCCCCAGACCACCGGGGCATCCGGTTTGGGCATGGATTTGATTAAATACACTTTTTTGCCATTAAGGGATTCGGTTCCGATAATGGAATGGGTATAATCCGTGAGCAGGCTATCGCTTTTGGCAAGGTCGTTGTTGGAAAAATCCGATCCCATCCAGGACTGGGACATCATCGAAGGGGGAACTTTGATCACCCGGTTGATCTTGGGATTGTACATCCACATCTCCCGTCCCTTTTTCAAGGTGCCGTTGCCGTGATCCTTGGGGGGAGAGTCGATATAAAAAAGGCTGTTCTTACGGCCTCTGGTCCAGGCCTTAATCGTCATTTTTCGTTCCCAGTCCGGTCGGTGAACGGTCATCACTACCGTTGCAACCGAGGATTTGCCGCGCATATAATTAAAGCTGTCTTCGACAAGAGACCGTGCATCAACCGCTTGAGCATTGGGACTCTGAAACAGAATGAATAGCAGGGCAAGCCAGAATGTTATCGTTATTTGTTTTAACATTTTCAACTCCGGTTTTTAGACAATCCTTTTATAACCACTTCCAAAAAATTTCTGGCAGTAGTTAAAGGGTCAAAGTTTTCTTCAAACCATGCCTGAAGGAATAGGGCGTCCCATGCTCCCACAAGAGCAGCAGCGATAGATTCAGGATTAACATCCGATTGGAACTCCCCGCGTTCTATACCATCGCGGATTAATGATGCAACAATTCCTCGAAATTCTTGGTATGCCCGGCGAAAGGCCTCTTTAAACCGCTCACGCATTTGAGAAGAAGAAGAGGCCGAGGCAGCCCAGAACTCCATGACCAGTGAGTACACATCCATCATCTCTAACCATGAGGCCATGAGCGATTCGCTTAAAGCCATAAGGCGTGATGATGCTGACCCTCCTAAGGCTGCAATGCTGACAGTGGCAGCTGCTCCGCTCTCTTTCATATACCACTCGAACACAGCGAAAAAGAGTTCCTCCTTGCTTTTAAAGTACTCGTAAATGGTGCCTTTTCCGATTCCGGCACAGTGAGCGATTTCGGCCATGATCGTGCCGGAAAAGCCATTTTTGGCAAAGATCTGGGCAGCAGCCTCGATGATCTGATTTTTCTTCTCGTTTTTACTGATGACCAATTTGATCCTCTATATATAAAAGTGACTCTATGGTCAAATCATTATTAATAGAAATAGCAATTAGTTAAATCAATTTAACAGCAGCCACATTAGTTTCCGTCCGACCAGTCAGTCATATAATAACCCTGATTTTACAAATCTGTCAAGAAAAATATGGGGAAAAATAAAAAACTTAAGTTTCGCACAGTTAAGGTAATATGAACAAGGCTTGAGACATAAATTATCTACGAAAATATGTATGAAATAACAAAAATGTCAGTGGACAAAATAGTCAGATACACTGACTTCTTTGTACTGAGAAATACTACTATCGGTTTCCCTTTTCATAACCTTTGATTTAAAAAGTGACAAACTACAGGATTTAGGTTTCAAACTTTTAAAATTGATCCCGAGAGAACGCTGTCACCGTCTATAAACTCAAGACCTGAAAGAAATCGATAAAAGGGGGATGGTTTAACATTTATATAGGTAAAAAAATGAAAGATCATATATAAATGTTAAACCATTTAATTAACTGAAATGTTATAACATATAAGAATATCAATAAAAAAGGCAGGGCCATAAAAAACTCTGCCTTTTGAAATAGATGATTGGAAGATGCTTATTTTTCAACAGTCGAGACGGGAATCTCGGATTTGAGGTTTTACGAGTTGGTCCCGCTAAAAGCAGGACTTCACCCTTGACGCCACCCCCACCGGGCAGGATTTTGCATTAATTTTGATAAATCGGTGCGTAATTGGATCTGAGCCATCCTCAACGGGTGCAAAACTCAGTTGTTATTTTAAAAGATCGCAGGAAATTGGAGGGGCCGGCTGGGGAAACCGGCTTTCCTGCGAAACATGGTTTGTCCGACTTTCCTAATCTTTTGATTCAGATACCTTTTACCAATTAATTTATCACCATGTGAATACGAAAAAAGTATGGTTTTTTTCGTATTTTTTTTATTATACAACTAATACTTTAGTACTAGAAATTCCATTTTATGGTACTAGCTTTTCTAATGGTTGGTGTGGGTTGAGAGGTGTGGAATCGCCTTTTATGTCTTAATGAATAATGGAATAGTGGGTACAAAAAATCGGAAAATATCTGATTTTTAATCTCTGTGCTTATGGGTTGCACTTGGGGTTGTTTTGTGGTAGTTGTAAGGAGGATCGAAATGGAGTTAATGGATTGATATCATAAACTAAAGTGGCGGAAGTGCATGGGAATCGAACCCACCCGGGACGGTTTTAGCGCCCCACACCGGATTTGAAGTCCGGGAGCCTCACCAGCAAGCTGCGCACTTCCGTTATGTTATATCTAAAATATACATATAATAATATTTTCTATTTTTGTCAATCCGTTTGAGTGTTAAGTGGACCGCAACTATCAAGAAAAGCCGGATGCTGGATACTGGTTAGATCTTGATCTATATAGACGGATAGAGGTTGGCATATGGTAAACAGAGACAGGTTGGCGGAGACGTTTAAATTTCTTGTAGAAATTGACAGTGTATCAAAAGAGGAACGCGCAATATCCATGGAGATTAAAAAGATACTGGAGTCAATGGGAGCAGAGACATTTGTTGACGGCGCCGGGGATAAGATCGGAGGCAATACCGGGAACCTTATTGCCAAGTTCAAAGGGACTCGGCAGACGCAGCCGCTTCTTCTCAATGCACACATGGATACCGTGGAACCGGGCAAAGGCGTGACCGCCGTTTTTTCGAACGGTGTTTTTACCAGTGACGGAACCACAATTTTAGGCGCGGACGACAAGAGTGCCATTGCCATTCTTATAGAAGCCCTGAAAATTATCCAGGAAAACGGCCTGCCCTATGGTCCGCTTGAACTTGTTTTTACGGTTTGCGAGGAGATCGGTCTTTTGGGCGCAAAACATCTTGATTTGGATCGTATTACCGCAACATTTGGTTATGCCCTGGATGCCACGGATACGGAAGGCATTGTTACCCGGGCGCCTTCTGCAAACCGGCTTGAGTTCAGAGTCCACGGGAAAGATGCACATGCCGGCGCCGCCCCGGAAAAAGGGATAAATGCGATTTCACTGGCAAGCAAGGCTATTGCCAACCTTGAACTCGGACGAATTGATCCTGAAACAACCTGTAACATCGGCATGATTGAAGGCGGCACGGCCACGAATATCATACCCAACCTGGTAACGGTCAAGGGTGAGGTGAGAAGCCATGATGAGGGAAAGCTATATAAGATTACCGATGCAATGGTATCGTCTTTCAAGGGGATTGTGGAAAACTATAACGGGATGACCTCTGATGACGTACTTCCCCGTCTTGAAACTGAGATCGAGAAAGATTTTTCCCGTACATACGTTCCTGACGATCACCCGGTTGTAACACTCGCCTGCAGGGCTGCTGAGAACTTGGGAAGAAAAATGAAAACAAAGACAAGCGGGGGCGGCGCAGATGCCAATATTTTCTTTGAAAAGGGTATCATGACGGGCGTTTTAGGAACAGGAATGCGGGATATGCATACGGTGCGGGAATCCGTGGGTCTTGATGATATGGTTCGGACAACCGAACTTTTGCTTGAGATCATTAGGGTTCATACCATTGGAATTGGAGAAGGTGGGGGTAACCTGGCAATGGTTGCCAGTTGAGCAGGAATGATCCGAAAGGATCACAGGCCTGCCCGGGTAAGGTGTAGTCAACCGCCCGGTAGTGTAAAGTTGAGTTGCGCAAGCAACAAGGCTGATAAGCGAGTGTGGCGAGGTGAAGGGTGTAGCCCTGAATCTGACACGTAGCTCCGAGAACTTATAATTTTGGGACCGTGCCGATCCCATCTCACCGGGCGCAGGCCATGCGGCGGGCACGTTAATGACGAGTGCAGCGTCGACACCCCGGGGTCTAAGACAGCATCGAGCCACACAACGACCGGCAGTTAACCAGGCGAGCGACGATCAAGGTGCCCTTGGGGAATCATCCGCAATGGCAGTACCCGAGTACCACAGCCAATGTAAAAAGAGGTTGTGGGATGGCCGCGTCGCAAGTGATGGGAGCCGGAGAGCCGCAATGGCCTAGCGATGAAGCGGCTAATTCCCGCTGAGCGAAGGTTCCCACGGTGAGTTGACCATGGAAGGGACAACACAGACATCATGCAAAGGGTGACAATCGGTGGCAACGAATCTGAAGTGGATAGGTGAAAAGGCGCGCAACGAGCCGGAACTGGTATTTACCAGTCTGTACCACCACATCACGGATGTGGACAATTTGCGAGCCTGCTACGACAGTCTGGAAGCCGGCAAGGCGACCGGAGTGGATGGCGTAACCAAGCAGCAATATGGTAGTGATCTGGAGAGCAATCTTCAGGAGCTGTCAGAGCGACTCGGACGGATGGGTTACCGTCCGGGAGCCAAGCGCCGGAGCTATATTCCTAAAGCGGGCAGTGCGAAAGGTCGTCCGCTGGGGATCAGCAATTTTGAAGATAAAATTGTAGAGGCTTCGGTGAAACGGACGTTAGAGCCGATTTACGAAGCGGTATTTGAAGACAGCAGCTACGGGTATCGACCTGGACGTAGCCAGCACCAATGCCTTGATGAGCTGGGCCGTACGATCCAGCGCGAACGGATCAACCATGTGGTGGAGGCCGACATCAAAGGTTTCTTTGATCAGGTGAACCACGAGTGGCTGATCAAGTTTCTGCGGCATCGCATCGGAGACGAGCGGGTGATTCGCTTGATTATCCGAATGCTCAAAAGCGGCATCATGGAAGATGGGCTGGTGAAGGCCAGCGAGCTGGGAACGCCGCAAGGGTCGATTTTGTCGCCGCTGTTGTCAAACGTCTACTTACATTACGTATTGGACCTGTGGTTCAGGCGACGGGTGAAACCGCAGGCCAGGGGCGAGGCGCATTATTTTCGCTTTGCCGATGATTTTCTGGCCTGTTTTGAGTATCAGGAGGATGCGCGGGCATTTCGTCAGCGACTGGAGGACCGGCTGGAAGGCTTTGGCTTGCAGTTGGCCGAGGATAAGACCCGCAGCATCGAGTTTGGTCGTTTTGCCCGAGAAAGCGCCCGGAAACGGGGCGCCAAGCCTGAAGAGTTCACCTTTCTGGGTTTTACCCATTACTGTGGCAAGACCCGGCAAGGATACTTCAAGCTGAAGCGCCGCACCAGCCGCAAGAAGCTGGGAGCCAGTCTGTGTGAGTTTACAGACTGGGCCATAAAGGCGCGCTGCGTAATGCGCAAAGGCGAAATGTTGCGAATGGCCAGGCGCCGTGTAATTGGGCACCTGAACTATTACGCCATAACGGACAACTCGGAAAGGTGCAGCTACTACGTCTATCGTACGACACGGATTTTGCTCAAATGGCTTAACCGCAAGAGCCAGCGCAGGGCGTACACCTGGGCAAGCTTTAACCAGGCGTTGATCTGGGTAAAGTGGCCGAAACCGAGAATCCGCAAAGACCTGGACCCATGTCGTAGGGCGGAGGCATACTGAATGACGATCCGAGGAGCCGGATGTGGGAAAGCTGCTTGTCCGGTTCTGTGAGGGGCAGGAGAGCAACTGAGGTATGGAAGAGATTTTGTGGCACCGCCGCGAAAGCAGGCGGAAAACAGAGAATACAAACATTTTCCTACAGCCTTGGGAGGCTCCTGCCTACTCGAAAATGCGGAAAACAGGGGAAGACATTGGGAAGTCAGGCTTAAGATTCAGTGCTAAAGTTATATGATGTCAGCCATTGTCACGCTGTGGGGTGACTACGGCGCATCGGGTAGGGCTCAAGATCAAAGGTATAAAAAATAGACATTAATC
>MAXL01000372.1 GCA_001751005.1 Desulfobacterales bacterium S5133MH16 | reverse complement strand
GGAATTGAGGTCTTAAATTAAACAGGAATTAGATTTAGTTATATATTGACTTTGAAATATAATATGCATTATATGAGTGATAGAAAATAGAAAGGTGATAAAAGATGGGAGAAAGAGTTGGTCAAATTACTAAAGTGCCTGAGGTAAAGAAATCGAGTTCGAATTCCCGGGTGCGAAGGACTAAGCGTTTGCAGTCTATGGATACTCCAGCTGACCGCATCCTGTTCTTGCAGAGAACTGCGGGGAATCAGGCTGTGTCAAGGTTGATAAGGTCAGGGGCTTTGCAGGCGAACCTGAGGATAGGGCAGCCCGGGGATATGTATGAGCAGGAGGCGAATAGGGTGGCGGATGCTGTGATGACCATGCCCCACCCCCGGCTTCAGAGCCAGCCGGAAAACGAAGAAGAGGAAGAAACAGTTCAGACCAAACCGCTGGCCGATCAGATCACGCCACTGGTGCAAAGACAGGAAGAGCCGGTTCAAGCAAAGTTCAAGGACGGCGATGTAGTCTTTGGCTCGGGTGAATATCAGCCACAATCAAAGGAAGGGAAGCAGTTATTAGGGCATGAGTTGACACATGTAGCGCAGCAAAGCTCAGAAAAAGCTATTCAACGGATTCTGGGCGTAACTCCAAAGCTCGAAAGACTGCGCGAACTCCTCAAGGAAGATCTAGAAGACGCAGCTATTGTACTTATGGGATATTTAAGTCCAAAAGAGGTGCGCGAAGTGCTGGCGCGCCGCGAGTTCAAGGAACTCGCTATGAGCGCCTTTAATAATAAAGAAATGTACCGCGCCATTAAGGCAATGCGTGGTGACCTTTATCCAAGTTTAGAGTGGATGTTCGATGAAGGTACTGACTGGAGTAAGGTGCGTGATGTTATTGCTAGGGCACCTTCTGGCAAAGACCGTGTTCGTTCTGATAACTGGATGAAGGATCAGTTTGTAAGTGAATGCAATGACGAGGAGATGGCAGAGGCTGTAGTCCTGCTAGGTGGAACAGAGAAGCAGCAACGGAAATGGATGGAGGCAAAAGGCGCTGATTGGACTCTGGTATTGGGACGACTTCAATATAATTATCTTGAAAAAATGAGAAAGGATGAGGAAAACAAAAAGAAAAAGGAAGCTGAGGAGACAGCTAAAAAACTAGGTAAGCCTATGCCTATAACTTTTCCTAAAGTAACTATAGATGATATAGTAGAAAAACAGGTGAATAAAGGAAAACTTCCCACTCATCCAAAAACAGCTTGGGAAGTACTTACGAAAGTTCAAAAAACAGATTGGAAAGAAAGGAGGGCACCTGAAGCATTGAAGAAACTAATGAAAAGTATTAAAGGAACCGAGCTTGAGAAAGTTATGGAGGATGAGAGTGCAGATTATGAATTTGATCCCGAATATGCCTTAAAAAAGGGTGCTTATGCATGGCATAGAGCCGGGAGATTCTATGGAAATACATTAGGTTTTGGGATGGCCTTTGTTAAAGATATTGAACATGATGAAAAAATTGTTTGGCCCATTTTGGCTCATGAAATAGGAGGACATGCTAAGTATGGCAAAACTTTCTCCAGTAAGATTATGGATGAAGCATTAGATCTGATGCCAAAACATATACGTAAGCGCTGGCAAGACACTAAAGAAGCTCGTCAACAGTTTTTTGAGACATACAAATATCCAGAGACAGAAATATACGCTGCTCTTTGTCAGTTGCGTTATGAAATACCACTATCAGGTCCAAAGCCGAAAAGGCGACCTCTAGCTGTTGACCCATATACCAATATTCCCGATCAACTATCGAATATTAAAAGGCACTATGATCCAGAGGTTGCGAAAGCAGTATTAAGAGTACTCGGGCGGCGAGTACGTGATTCTTCTGAAATCGTGGATCGTGACAAAAAGTATTTCATAAAACAGGTTAAATTAATTTTTAAATAATCGCCTTAAGAAAGAGACGAAAAACCAACATATATGGTTTGATAACACGATAACAAATAAAGTCATTGATATTACTAATTAATTTTTGAAAAAATAAAAAGTAATTAGTTTGAGGTTGGGCTCCTGCATGATACTTGGTAACACATAGATACAATCTGTTCAAGCACTGGGCTTACAAGCACAATATAATTGATAGTGAGAGAATAATATCAACTTTTAGAATACGTGGTACCGCCAAAGAATGGAGAAATTGTGATGCAACAAAATGATAAAGACACACTTCCCAAGCAGAAGCTTATTGATTTGGCAAGTGATAATGAGATGATCTATGAATCAGCTTCTAATTGGTTTATAAAACAAGGGCCAGAAATAACAGACGTTCTGATAGAAGGGCTGGAGAATGATATGCTGGGGTCAATATGTCATTGGCGTATATTATTACTCCTCCGTTATTTTGCTAAGATAGAAACCTTACCAGCTATCCTGAAACAATTACGACTCGCCTTACAAGAAAAGAATTCAACAGTTTTATCAGGGGCGATGGAAGCACTTGCCGTGTTTCATTCTCCTGAAGCCATCAATGCCCTGATTGCACTACTACAAGAACCGGATCAAGAAATAATCCAACATGCTGCCGTTCTCTTAGGACAGACTCGTGAATCGAGTGCTACAGAACCATTGATAGGTCTTTTAAAGAACGATAATCTTAATATTCGGTATAGTGCTGTGAAGGGATTGCTTCTTATGGATACAGCGCCAATTCATACAGCTCTCAAGCAGCATATGCAAAGCGAAAATGATACAGAGATTCGTGAGTTGTTCTTAGTTAAAGAAGTTAAAAGGGGTAGAGCCCTTAATTAAAAATGATCAGAATGTTACATAGGGAATGTGCAATATGTGTATGCAAAATAGGTTCGAGTATTTTGCTTTAGTTTTTAACGTGTCTCTATAGGACTAATGGTTGAATAGATGAAAACACATGCAACAAAGCAAAAGTGGACAGCACCTGCGATGAGTAGGTCGCATCACTGTGTTCATCATGCGATAGGGCCTGTACAACAAGCTCAGCAAGCTGCCATGCGCAAAATCCTGTGGCCTGAAGAAGTGCAGGCCAAGACGGACATCGATGACCATGACATAAATTATGTGCAGGATGCCGAGCTTGGGGTAGCAAACCACCCAGCTGCTACTATCTCCAGCATACTGCCAGAACATTCTGGTGATGCTCTTCCAGCAAAAAAATCTGAAACTAAAACAGAGCCTCAACGTGTGCCCGGGGGTGAGGAAGAAGAACCAATGCTCGAAGAGGAAGAGGAAGCGATTCAAACGCAGCTGATACAAAGGCAATCGACTAGCGAGGAAGAAGATGAAAAACCAGAAGAAGCACTGCAACGTCAGCCTGAAGAGGAGGAAGAGGAACCGGTCCAGGCTAAGTTAATACAAAGGCAAGCAGAAAACGAGGAAGATGAAGAGCCGGTACAGACCAAAGTGATGCAACAGAAGATGACCGACATGGGTGAGACTCAAACTTCTAGATTCGGTTTCGTCGGCCAGGAAGTAAAATCGCAACGGGCGAATATTCGTGCGATTCTTCGTTCCAGTGGAGTACAAGCCAAACTCACCATCGGCCAACCCAACGACAAATACGAGCAGGAAGCAGATCGGGTCGCCGACTAGGTGATGGCCATGCCTGATCCGAAGCTTCAGTGCCAACCCGAAAATGAAGAAGATGAAGAAACCCTCCAGACCAAAACGCTGGGCGATCAAATCACGCCTCTGGTGCAAAGACAGGAAGAGTCACAGGATGAAGAAGAGGATGAGGTGCTTCAGGCCAAAGAGATGCCGGGGCAAATCCCGGATGATACTCCTTGCCTTGAATCCTGTATCAACAGCCTGAAAGGTGGCAGCCAGCCTTTATCAGAAAACGATCGCACCTTTTTCGAGCCGCGCTTCGGCCGTGATTTTAGCCAGGTGCGGGTGCAGCGGATGCGCAGGCGGCAGAAGCGGCGCGAGCAGTGAATGTGCGGGCATATACTATGGGACAGGATGTGATGTTTGGTGCAGGGTAATATACAACTAAGACAAGTGTTGCATAGAAGGTGATTTAATGGGTGAAATATCAAAACTGTATGCTAAAACACCAGATGTACAGAAATCGAATTCTGTTCTTCGAATTCAAAGGACGAAATCTTCTCAACCAATAAAATCTTCTGCTGATAGAATCTTATTTCTCCAACGAACCATCGGCAATCAGGTAGTGCAGCGGCTCATCAAATCAGGGGCCCTGCAAGCTAAGTTCAAGATCGGCCAGCCAGGAGATAAGTACGAGCAGGAGGCGGACCGGGTGGCGGATGCTGTGATGCGGATGCCTGAGCCGGGGGTGCAGCGGCAGGTTGAGCCAGAGGAGGAAGAAGAAACGCTTTAGGCTAAGAAGAAAGGCCAGACCTCCGAAGTAACCACCAATCTCGAATCCCCATCCAG
>MAXL01000371.1 GCA_001751005.1 Desulfobacterales bacterium S5133MH16 | reverse complement strand
CGCTTTATCGTAGTTGCCTGTTTTCCGCTGCAACTGTGCCTCTGTAAAGTAGTAATATCGGCTCTCCGGCGCGAGCGAATCTGTCACCGTCTCGTCCAGGCTTTTACCTAATGGCTGAGCCGCCTTTTTATAAGGAAAACAACCGGAAAAAACTAGAATGACCATAATAGCAATGATCAGATTTAATAATTTAGATTTCATTTAAACGTCCTAAGCCGGATAAACCGAAAAATACAAATAACAAAATTTATAACTAAGGAATTAATCAGATACGTTAACCCTGTCATAAAAATCAAAGTCGGGGATTTCGCGTTTAAAAAACTCTCTCAACCTCTTAATAATATTCTTTTCAACCTGGCGGACACGTTCTCTTGATATCTTGTAGCGGTCACCAATCTCCTGCAACGTAGCAGGAGAGTCTGAAAAAATACGCTGTTCAAAAATTTCAAGCTCTCTGGGCGTCATTGTTTTTTTAAACTCGGCGATCTTATTATGTAAAAGACTCTCCATCTCCTTTTTTGCCACCCAATCTTCCGTAGATTCGACTTCCGTGTTTAACAACTCAACTCTTTCCGTATCCGAATCATCTTTTAGAGGGGCATCCAAAGAAACATCCCAGCCATCAAGCCTCTGGTCCATATCCACAATTTCACGCTCGGATACCCCCAGTCTTTGCGACAGAAGTTTTGGTTTGGGATCAAAACCCTGTTCAATCAGTTTCTGCTTCTCTTTTTTAAGCTTGAAAAAAAGTTTTCGTTGCCCCTGGGTGGTCCCTATTTTCACAAGACGCCAGTTGTCCATAATAAACTTTAAAATGTAAGCCTTTATCCAGAATGAGGAATAATATGAAAACTTGACATTCTTGTATGGATCAAATTTTTTAACTGCCTGCATGAGCCCGATATTCCCTTCCTGAATCAGGTCTAAAAGATTCTGCATCCATACTCGCTGAAATTCGAGAGCGATTTTCACCACAAGTCTGAGGTTGGCGGTCACCAGAATATATGCAGCCTCGCTGTCACCATCTTCCATGACTCTTTTCCCGAGCTCTATTTCCTGCTCTCTGGTGAGAAGCTTGTGCTTGCTTATTTCTGAAAGGTAGCGCTGAAGCGGGTCAAACTTAACAATAGCAGAATCATCAGAATGATATTTCGGTTCTTCACCATCGTTCTTATCGTTGACAGTGCTATTTTGCTCCTGATTTGTTCTGAAACGTTTCTGCTTTTTCTTAAATTTATTCATGTGAATATTTTATGGACATACAGGCAACCATATGGTATTTAAAGATTTTAAGTTCATCTTGCGCCTGTAGCTCAGCTGGATAGAGCAACGGACTTCTAATCCGTAGGTCGCAGGTTCGAATCCTGCCAGGCGTACCAGTATTTTCAAGGGGTTACGGCATTTCAGCCATAACCCCTTTTTTTGGGTCAAAAATCTGCGACGTGCCGCACTTATCCCCTTAACTGCCAATTTTTTATGAGTATAAACCATTTATATTAACAGGTCAAATAGTAAGCTCATTCATTGCTGGGCAAACGCATTTGAACTTTAGAGAAAGGCATTAAAAATTTCCCTGAAAAATTCAAAAATATCATACTTTCCTCGTATTGACAGGTTTTAGGTAAGAATAAAAATTTTACATTTAATAAACTCATCTATACTAAAAACCAATAATATACATTAAATTGGGGGTGATATTGAATATAATACTATATGTTGTATTTTTACTTGAAAAAACTTTTTATTTAATATAGATAATAATAGTTGTTTTTAAATATAAGCAAGGGGGAGATTTATCAATCATTTTGCTGTAATGATTGGATAATATCTTTCTCTTCCCCTCTCGATAGAAATACTTTTTTATGGCGGAATAGAAATTCCAATACGTTTACATTATCTTCCCGAAAAAATGAGGCCGAATCACATGGGTACAAAATATAAACTTTATCTATTCATATTTATTCTGATTTGTTGCAATCTTTTGCTCGCTTCACAGGTATTGCCGCAAAACAACCAGGATTCTCTTCTCACCCGTGATTCAAAAGAGCCGGTCCTGGATTATGCGGTAATGTGTGAAGAAATAAAAGACTTTACACCAAAATACCGGGGCGTTGTTTTTTCCATTAAAATCGGAAAAGTCTCCTGTTTTACTTCATTCGACCCGGTACCCAAAGAAACTTTTATCTACCACAAATGGTTTCACAAAGATAAACCGAGCACAAAAAAAAGGCTGACGCTTCAGCCCCCCCGCTGGGCAACCTACAGCAGTATTCAGCTTCGAGAAACTGATAAAGGCCCTTGGCGAGTTGAGATCACCGATCAGAAAGAGAATATTCTTCATACGGTAAGATTCACTATCACGGATTGATCAAATTGGAATCAAGTTAAATAGGACGCAGATTTTCGCAGATATACACGGATAATATTGTTATTTTGCAATTTAAGAATCTTGATAATCTGTGTTCATCTGTGTCCAAAAAAGGAAATTCCTATACGTATTTATGTCTTTTCTTGCACACTTTCGATGGCAGGATCTCATTGATATCCTGTTAAACAGCTATATCCTGTTTCGCCTCTATGTCCTTTTCAGAGGGACCTATGTCTTCAGGGTGCTTACCGGCATTGCGCTTCTCTGGGTCTTTCAACGGATAGCTGTTTTTTTCGGTCTAATTTTAACCAGCTGGGCACTGCAGGGGATTACCGCTGTCGCCGCCCTTATTATCATTATTATTTTCAGAAACGAAATCAGTAATGTTCTTCAGGCAAAAAATCTAAAGGCCATTCTCTGGGGATTCCCGCAACAATCTGTTCAAACACCCATAGAAATCATCGTAGAGGGCGTCAACGCATTGTCTAAACAACATAACGGGGCCTTGATTGTTTTTCCGGCAAAGGAAGATCTGCAGGATATACTGCAGAGCGGAATACCCTGGCGGGGACTGGTATCCAAAGAAATGATCACAAGCATCTTCTGGCCTGACAATCCGGTCCACGACGGCGCCGCCATAATTCAGGGAAATCGGATTGCCGAGGTTGGGGTTATTCTTCCCTTGTCACACAGAAATGATCTGCCTTCACATTACGGTACGCGTCACCGGGCGGCGCTCGGATTGTCTGAGTCTACAGATGCATTGGTTATCGTGGTATCCGAGGAAACCGGAAATATACTTGTTGCTAAAAATTCCAAAATCACGAAGATTAATGACAATACAGAACTTGTAAAAGCATTGCAAAAACATATGGGTATAACCGAAGAAGAGCCTGCCAATCTGCGTAAAGAAAAACTTGAAATCAGCATAGCGGCTCTAATTTCCGTTATATTTATAACAGGAATGTGGTTCAGTTTCTCAGAAGGAATGGATACGCTGATTACCCTTGAAATCCCGGTGGAATACACGAAACATGATCCGGGAATTGAAATTGTAGACACCTCTGTCAATACCGTCCGACTTCAACTGGGCGGATCAGGGGCTCTGATAAAATCTGTTCGACCGGACCAGGTTCAGGTGCGGCTTGATCTTGGCAATGCTGTTATCGGCAGCAATATCTTTTCCATTACAAAGGAAAACATTTCCCTGCCGCCGGGGATCTTTTTAAGCAAGGTTGCGCCACCTGTTGTTGAAGTAACCCTGGATAAAACCATTACAAAGCAGCTCCCTGTACAGGTTGACTGGGTTGGAAAATTACCGGAAAATATAATCCTTTCACAATTAAAGATTGATCCTGAAAAAATTGAGGTAATCGGCGGGAAGCGCATCCTGGAAAACATCTCAACCCTCTACACGGAAAAGGTTCCCCTGGACAACATTAACAAAACAGGAACCACAACAGTTAGCCTGGCACTCAATCCTGCATCACTGAAAATTGCATCCTCGTCAAAGGACAGGATAAAATTGACGTATGTGGTAAAACCAAGAGGAAGTTAGGTACTGTCCATCCATAAATGAGGATTTTTGTTCAAGATCAAGGCATGCCTATAACCGCGGACGATCTAGTCCCGTGTGAAAAGAAATTCCATGAACCCGAGGCGGCAGATAAACGACTTGGCCGGCTTTAGAGGAGTCATCATGGCCAAAACGTCTCTGTTCTGGCGGCCGCGAATAGGAAGACGCAGATGGGGCTGAGACCTTAAACCAACCTTAAAGTCCTGTCCAATCACAAAGGAGTTCACCCCTAATCTTGCCGCCTGCTCGCCCAAAACCAGGACAACCGCCATCCCCCCGGGTTTTAACATTATATAACACAGCTTAACCAGCGCTCTAACCTCATCATCGTCCAGACGGTCGGCCAGTTCCCATATAAGGATTCCGTCAAAGCTTTCAGGAGGGTAATCGAGCTCATGCCAGATTCGATCGACAGGATTTCCTTTGCCAAGGCACCTCTCCAGACGGATGAACATGTCGCAGACATATAGCCTTTTCACCCGCTCGGCGAAAAACCTGATGTTCTCCTGGCACACAGGCCCAAGGTCGAGCACCTGACCTGGTGGCTGTCTATCAAGACTTTCTATGAAAAGCTGCAGGACATTGCTGGTATAGTCGACCGTCTTAAACCTATGATCCGAATCCTGCCGCGGCCGATCGGAAGAAGTAGCGAAAAAGGTCAATGATCAATTCCCCTTGCTGCTCTTGCCGGCCAGAGTAAGCGGTTCTTTCACCGGTTCTGATGCAGACTTCTCTTCCGGCTTGACCACCGAAACGGGCTGCTTGTGCGGCTCACGCTTGAGTTCTATGACCGCCTTAAGGTAAGCCCCGTCCTCCACCGAAATGCTCTTTGCCGTGATCTCACCGTTAAAATCGGCCTCCTTTGTAATCTCTACTTTCCCGGCGGCGTTAATATTGCCCACAAGCCTGCCGCTGATGGTCACGTTGGCGGCCTGGATCTCGGCTTCCACCTGACCCCTGGGGCCCACGGTTAAGTGGTGAGTCTCCACTTCGATTCTCCCCTTGACCGATCCCTCAATGAGCAGATCCTCCTTGCCTCGGATGGCTCCGTCGATGATAATCTGCTCACCGATAATAGTCTTTCCCTCCACCGGGGCCGGAACATGGGAGGACGCTGTGCCGGTGTTAAACTTCTTGCTTTTTTTAAGCATTGGAATCCCCCTTTTTAAAGATATACTGTGTACGCCCTTAAATTGCGTTTCTTTATCGATTGAATTATCAGTTGTCCCATAACGTTGTTTATTATTGAAGTGATGGAGTACTGGAGTAATAGAAACTATCTGGTGAACGAAAAAACGTCGGTATACCCCAGAAGATCTGTTATGAATAGAATAATAAAAACAACACCAACGGCAATCAAGGCTGTACCCAGGTCGCTTCCGCCTGCAGGAAGCTGCTCTATCTGATCGTAAAGACGAATGATTTCAGTATCAGAAAGGGTGTCGAGACGCGCCTTAGCCTCCAGTGGATTTATACCGTATGATGTAAATACTGTCTGTACGTCTTCACGGGTCATAATTCGGTTCAGACAATCACGGGCTTCCTGCCCCCTTGCCATATCTATCACGGTTTCTGTGCCGATCATTGAAGCAAAAACAGATTGATAAGGAACTGTGAGAAGAAGGATTAAAATTGTCATAAAAACACTGACGGGTTTAGACTTTTGCCGTAATAATTTCATGGATTACCTCCCTTAAAATCTATTAATAAAATAAAAGAAATCGTCAAAATACTACTCACAGAAGTACCAGTTTAAGCCGATTGATACATTGTATTGAACCCTTGTTCGCCAAAATTGAATACAAAAGACCACAGTCTAATTTAGGTGTCAACACCTTTCACCATATTTTATGCTTTGTTTTTTTTATCCTCTCCCTCTGTTGCATTACGCGATCCATCCATTTGTCGTCATCCTCAAGATAGATTGCAGCCAGCCGG
>MAXL01000370.1 GCA_001751005.1 Desulfobacterales bacterium S5133MH16 | reverse complement strand
TCATCCCTTTCCCTTCGACAGGCTAATCTTGAAGATGCCCTTACGAAAAGGATTGAAGCAATTGAGAAGAGTACCGCTTCTATCCAGGTAAACCTTAACAAAGCAACCACCGCTATAAAGCACATCAGATCTGCCAGAAAAACAGACGATAAAGAATTTGAAAGTGCCATAACAACTATGGAAAAAAGGCTGTCTCCCCTGCCCGGAGATTTAAAAACTATCGCATCGGATCTCAAGAACATTGATAATACAGTTAATAACAAATTGGCAAATCTTTCCCAAATTATCGGGAGTGCCAAAAATGATTTGATAAATATCAGGGCCGATATTGACTTTCTAAAATCTGTCACGGTTGACAAAAAGTCTGTTGATGTCTTGCTGAAGAACCAGCAGGAAGCCTACCAACTCGCTTTGCAGAAAATAACAAGCAACCTTGAAAATAAAATAGAATCCGTTGAAAAGAAGTTAAAAGAGCAGGAAAAGGGTGTGGTTCATCAAAAACCCAAACCCGAAATCATTATTGAAAAGGACGTTCGGTAAAGATCCGGACAGGCAAGAAAAGAACTAGAGGAAATAGGCGAATTATTTCACGGCGCCATCCCCTCGGTAATTTCCGGTTCTGCGTGCGAACACTCACGGTCAGATACTTTTTCATTTTCTTGAAGTACAGTATTCCAACATTCCAATTATTGCGAAGCCCCTAAGCTCGGCAAAGGATAGACTGCCATAAATGCGAATATTACTATGTCACCCGGGACAAGAACTTTCCTCATGGCTGTAAGGCCATGAAGTTTAAATCCAAACAACTTCCTTCAATAGTAGTGCGTGTCAGTTCTGATCGTGAGTGCCTTTCACCCTGTTATCCTGTCAAAAAGCAAAGGAAATTATATCATGGACATTGAATTGTTGAATCAGATCCTTGGCAATGTTGCCACAGGCAAAATATCTGTCGAAGATGCCGCCCGAAAACTCAAGCACCTGTCATTTGAGGATCTTGACTATGCACATATAGACCATCACCGCTCACTGCGCAAGGGGTTTCCTGAAGTTATA
This sequence comes from Desulfobacterales bacterium S5133MH16, assembly GCA_001751005.1. Classification (GTDB taxonomy): domain Bacteria; phylum Desulfobacterota; class Desulfobacteria; order Desulfobacterales; family UBA11574; genus S5133MH16. The sequence goes on along the minus strand of MAXL01000370.1, from coordinate 6,465 downwards.
TTTGGGCAGGAAAAGACTGCCGACCAGATTATCGGTATCATGGAAAAAATGCTGCCTCAGGAAAAAGTCGTTCTGGTAACTCGCATAGACTCCCTTCAAGCGGATCAGGTTGTTTCACGCTTTCCTGAAGCAATATATCATCAAGATGCAAAAATGGTTGTCTGGAAAAAACATGAAATCCCTGTACGGGGCAAAGGGACCATCGTTATAATTTCTGCCGGAACATCAGATATACCGGTTGCCAAAGAGGCACTTCTTACGGCACAGGCTATGGGAAACCCCGTGGAATCTGTTTTTGATGTCGGGGTTGCAGGCATTCACCGGTTGTTTAACCATAAAAAATTAATCGACCGGGCTTCGGTTCTTGTTGTAGTGGCAGGAATGGAGGGGGCACTTCCCAGCGTGGTTGCCGGGATGGTGAGTCGGCCGGTGATCGCTGTTCCCACAAGCGTAGGCTACGGTGTCAGCCTTGGTGGTTTAACTGCTCTTTTTGCCATGCTGAACAGCTGCAGTTCAAATGTTGCTGTTGTGAATATTGATAACGGATTCGGGGCCGGGTATATGGCTTCTATTATAAATAGAATATAGGAGACCATGGTGGGGGGAATTGTTTTATGAGCACAAACGAAAAGTTCTGGATAGGATTTGGTGATATTCATGAAGATCTTTCACTTGTTGATGAAATTCCGGATCTTGCAGATGCAAACGGTGTGATAATCAGCGGTGATATAACCAACAGAGGCGGAATCCGCAGGGCAAGTGAGCTGCTGGAGGTGGTTTTTAAGATAAACCCCAATATCTACGCCCAGATAGGTAATATGGATCGGCCTGAAATCACGTCTTATTTAGATGATAAGGGGTGGAATATTCATGCAAAGGGTAAACAACTCACCAAAGATATCGGTATTATGGGCGTGGGATATTCTACACCGACACCTTTTATGACCCCTTCCGAGGTCCCCGACACCAGGCTGGCACAGTGGCTAAACCAGGGATATGAACAAATAAAGCATCTGCCGAAACTGATTCTCGTGGCCCATGATCCGCCCTTTGGATCAAAAGCAGCCGATCTGCCTTCCGGAGAAAACGTGGGCAATAGATCAGTGCTGGAATTTATCCAGCGTGTCCAGCCGGATATCTGTTTAACGGGTCATATTCATGAAGCGGAATCCGAAGATTTTATCGGCAAAACAAAAGTGTTGAATCCCGGTATGTTATGCATGGGGGGATATGTACTTATCCGGCTGAAAGGAGATGAGTTGGAAGCCAGTCTTATGTACATATGATAAAGAAGTTTGAAGTGGGCTAAAGTGCCTAAAATTATGGTATTCTATCATTTTTAAAATTACTGCGCTGAAAGCGCATTCCTCAACTTTAGCTCACTTCAAACTTTAGGCACTTTTGTCGCTTTACTGCTTATAACCGATGGCCCGCAAAAACTCCTTTCGTTCCTTTATATCGTCTTCGGTTTCAATTCCTTTAGAGCGAAACCCGTCAATGACACCGACTATCCCTCGTCCCAGCTCTGTTTCTACAACAAGAACTTCCACAGGATTTGCCGTTGCGCAAATGATTCTGCAGACTTCCGGAACGTTTTTGATCGTATTCAAAACATTGACGGGGAACATGTCTTTCATAAAAATAATGAAACAGTGTCCCGCCGAAAGATTATAGGCATTTTTCTTCGCCAATTCAATTAAATCATTATCTGTTCCGGCATATCTCACCAGGCACGGACCGGAAGCTTCACAAAATGCCAGACCGAATTTCGCTCCCGGCACGGTATTAACGATCGCCTCATAGACATCTTCAACCGTTTTGATAAAGTGAGAATGACCTAAGATCATATTCAAATCATCCGTTTTTTCAATCTTGACCGTCTTGATTTCCATAATGCCTCCGTTATTTCTCCTGTATAGTCCGCTTGTTCGAACTCGGATCTTTCTGTCTACACCGGCTATATTTATCTTGATTACGACAGGTTAGGAAAATTTGTAAAGTGTGTCAAGAAAAAGTAAAAAAAGGGAATCTATATTGTCATTGCCCCCTTTTTTCAAGTTTAGCTACCGACTCTATGTGATAGGTGTGGGGAAACATGTCAACCGGCTGTACTTCCAACACACCATAGCTTTCCTTCATCATACCCATATCCCTTGCCATTGTTGCGGGGTTGCAGGATACATAAACAATCCTTTCAGGGGCCATTTCAAGAACCCGCTTGACAACATCCTTATGCATCCCAGCCCTGGGAGGATCGATAATCATAATTTCAGGTCTGTCCATGATTCGCGCAAGTTCTTCCTTAATATCACCGACAATAAATTGACAATTGGAAACGCCGTTAATCCGGCAGTTTTTTACTGCATCGGCCACAGCACTCTCAACGATTTCCATGCCGATCACCTTTTTTGCACCATCGGCAAGACAAATGGCGATGGACCCGGTCCCGCTGTAGAGATCCACAACCGTCTCCCGGCCTGAGAGTCCGGCATATTCCTTGATAGTATGGTATAGCCTTCGGGCAGCCAGGGTATTGGTTTGAAAAAAAGAGTTTGCCGATATTTCAAACTCAAAATCCCCGATTTTATCCTTTATGCAGGAGCGACCGGAAAGCTGAATTTCATATTCTCCCACGGCAATACCGGCTTTGCGGGAAGTAATATTATTTACCACTGAAATGATTTGAGGATATTTGTCCATAAGTAGAAATGCAAGGGGCTGCACGGTTTCCAGATCTTCTTTTGCGGTAATGATGTTCACCATCCACTGATCATAAGCAACAGAATGTCTGAGCATAAGAAAGCGCCAAAAACCCGTATGACTGCGAAGCCCGTAAACAGGGGCGTCTGAAGCTTTAATGAATGTTCGGACATCATCGAGAATATGGTTCCCCAGTTCCGGCTGAAGCAGACATGAATGGGTATCAAGAACTTTGTAAAAAGTTCCGGGCACATGAAGCCCGAGAGCAAAACTGATGTCAACACCCTCTTCACCCATTTCATCCGGCAAAAGCCATCTTCGGTCGGAGCAGGAAAACTCCATTTTATTCCGGTATCCAAAAATTGCGGGCGATGATATTGTCGGATGTACCGGTACGTCCCGGATAAGCCCGATTCGCTCAATTGATTCCTGAACATGCTGTTGTTTGTACTCAAGCTGTTTATGGTAATTCAAAAACTGCCATTTGCAACCGCCGCAAAAACCGCTGTACATACAATCCGGAGGGATCCGGAATGGAGACGGCTTAACCAGTGTGTGGACACGGGCCTCCGCATATTGCTTCTTTTTCTTTACGATGCGGGCAACAACCAAATCCAAAGGTACCGCCCCGTCAACAAAAACAGCAAGGCCGTCCACCCGCGCAAGACCTCTCCCTCCAAAGGCTATCCCGGAAATTTCAAGTTCGACAAGTTGTCCTTTTTTAACTTTCATTTTAAACGTTCAGCCACAAAGACACGAAGACACCAAAGATTATAATATAATTCTTTTTAATAGTTTTGCCACAAAGGGACGAAGACACTAAGTTTATAATTCATACCCTTTTTTGTGCCTTTGTGCCTTAGTGGCTGAACTATTACTTTTCATTTTAATTGAAAAATATCACGATTCATGAGATAAACCAACCATGAATCAAAAAAACATCACATTTTCATCAAACGGATTTATTCTCAGAGGGACGCTGCACCTTCCGGCCGCGGAACGTCCTCCGGTTGTTATCGGTTCGCACGGTCTTTTCAGCAGTGGCAGTTCTCCAAAACAGATAGCCCTCGCAAGACAATGCTATGCCTGTGACATCGCATTTTTCAGATTCGACCATAGAGGATGCGGGCAGAGCCATGGAAATTTCCAGGATGTCACCTCTCTTGAGGCGCGATGTAATGACATGATCAGCGCAATAAAGACAATTCAAAACAGAAAAGATACCGGCAACCGGATAGGACTTTTCGGAAGCAGCATGGGAGGGACTGTCTGCTTATCCGTATTTGCTGAATCGGATGCACATTCAATCGTCACCTGTGCAGCCCCTGTGCGCAGCAATTCCATAATCAAAAAGCTGAAAAAATCAGAAGATTCAACCCTACTAACCCCGCCGTTTTATAAAAGATATCTTGATTCCGACATTTCGGACAAGCTTTCATCTACTCATCATATTCTTATATTTCATGGCGATTCCGATGACCTTGTCCCCCCGTCAAATGCCAGAGTAATATATGAAAAAGCCGGTGATCCGAAAAAATTGATCATACAAAAACATGGGGATCACCGCATGAGTAATAAAACGCACCAGGAAAATTTTGTTCGGGAATCGGCATTGTGGTTCAAAAGCTGTTTTGACGGCACAAAATGATTGAAGATTTTCAATTGAAGATTTAAGATTTAAGGAAAATACACGATGAGATATTATATGATTGCTCAATTATTCATTCTTCAATTTTCAATTTTCAATGTTTTTTTGGTAAGTTCCCGTCGCAGCAGGTCAAGGGCTTTCATGGTAAAAATTCTTTTATTCATCAGCCGTGTATTGAATGGGAAAACAAACCGAAATCCTTTTACATCATGTGGGGTGGCAAGACCGATGCAAACCGTGCCCACAGGTTTTTCGTCAGTTCCTCCGTCCGGTCCTGCAATACCACTGGTTGCCAGGCCGTAAGTTGCTCCGGCAACATTTCTTACCCCTTGGGCCATCTTTTTTACGGTCTCTTCGTGCACCGCTCCGTATTGCTTTAATACTTCGGAAGATACACCCAGCACTTTTATTTTGGCTGGATTTGAATAAGTAACCCCTGAAAAGAGAAAATAGCCTGAACTGCCCGGTACATTGGTAAGCAGGTGGGATATCAACCCGCCGGTACAGCTTTCGGCAACAGCAAGGGTCGCTTCTTTTGCGGTAAGAAGCCCGCCCACAACCGCTTCCATTGAAGTCCCGTTCATAGAAAAGATATTTTCCCCTAACTTCCCGAGAACCCATTGGAACGCTTTTTCCAAAATCTTACGAAGAACCTGATCATCTTTGCCCCTGATATAAAGTTTTACCTGGATTTCCGGAAACTTTGAACGGAAACCCGGCGTTATCTCAGGAAATTCGGTGGATAAGCCGGCCAAAAGTTCCCCGATTGCCGACTCGGTTAGGCCGAATGTCGATAGGGTATTAACCAAGCTTAATTCACCCGTACCGCCACAAAGCTTCTGTATGCGCGGCAGGACTTGATCAGAAAGCATCCGTTTCATTTCAAAAGGTACTCCGGGAACAAAGAAAAACGAGCACCTGTCTATTTTTAAAAGAAATCCGGGCGCAGATCCAACGGGATTATATAAAGATTCGGCACCCCTGGGGAGCATGGCCTGCTTTTTATTTGAAGGACTCATGGTGCGCTTCCGAGTTTTGAAATAATTTTCAACCACACCAAGTGCCGACCGATTCAGAACCAGTTCAACCCCTTTTGCTTTGGCGGCTGCTTCCGCAGTAATATCATCGCTTGTGGGACCCAGCCCTCCGGTTACAACAGCAACATCCGCCCTGATTCCGATCTCTTTTAAGACGGATACAATCATATCCATATCATCACCCACACAAGTGTGCCGTATGGCTTCAAGACCCGCCTGTCCCAGGACTTGTGCGATATGGGCCGAATTGCTGTCGATAGCCGCACCTGTTCTTATTTCATCTCCGGTAGCAAGTATCTCGATAATCATATTCTAAAACCCAGCATCGCTTTGCAAATTATCAAAAATAGATTGAACCTGACGGCAAAGACCTTCAAACTGCCGGGGGTATAAAGACTGGGCTCCGTCACTTAATGCCTTATCAGGCTCATGATGCACTTCCACCATCAGACCATGGGCTCCCACTGCCACGGCTGCCCTGCTCAACGGAATCACCTGATCCCGAACGCCCGCAGCATGGCTTGGGTCAACAATAATCGGCAGGTGACTTTCTTTAAGCACCACAGAAACAGCAGAAAGATCCAGAGTATTACGACTGTGGTGAGCAAACGTCCGAACCCCTCTTTCGCACAAGATTACCTGTGAGTTTCCACCTTCCAAAATGTATTCCGCCGCCATCAACCATTCGTCAATGGTCGCGGCCATACCGCGCTTTAACACAACAGGCTTGTTTGCGTGACCCGCTCGTCGCAGCAGACTGAAATTTTGCATGTTTCGTGTGCCGATTTGAATCACATCTGCGTATTTTTCCACCAAATCAAAGGTTTCCAAATCCATGACTTCGGTAACCACAGGCATTCCGGTCTTCTCACGAACCTTTGCAAGAATTTTTAATCCTTCCCGGCCCAGGCCCTGAAAGGAATAAGGAGATGTTCGCGGCTTAAACGCACCTCCTCTGAAAAGCTGTGCACCACTGCTTTTTACATGCTCTGCAATAATCAAGGCCTGGGATTCGCTCTCCACCGCACAGGGACCGGCTATTATCACCAGATTACCATTGCCCACAGATATATCACCGAC
>MAXL01000369.1 GCA_001751005.1 Desulfobacterales bacterium S5133MH16 | reverse complement strand
GATTTAGACGGTTTCGTAAAAAGTTCAAATTCAAGGCGTGCAAATTTTGTAATCATGAGGCGTACTTTTCGTACGTTGAATGATTACGAAATGCAGCATAACGCAGAAGTTGGACTTTTTACGAAACCGTCAAATTTAATTTTAATTGTTTAGGGTGTTACATATGCCATTTAAAAACACTTGGGAATTTATTAGAAAACTCGAATCTGAAAATGAGCTCAAAAGGATTTCCGCAGAAGTGGATTCTGTATTGGAAGTAACTGAAATAGCGGACAGGATGAGCAAAACTCAAGGTCCGGCGCTTCTTTTTGAGAAGATAAAAGGATCAACATTTCCACTTCTTATCAATTCCTTTGGAAGCTTTCGACGTATGAAAATGGCGCTGGGGTGCGATTCTTTCGACGATATTGGCCGACGCATAGAAGCATTAATTAAAATCAGGCCTCCGGGCAGTTTTACCCAAAAAATAAAGATGCTCCTTGACTTGAAAGAGCTGGCTGGTATTTCACCCAAAAAAGTGAAACATGCCCCGTGCCAGCAGCGGGTCTACGGTCCGGAAGGGCCATTGCTTGACATGCTCCCCATTCTCACCTGCTGGCCTCAAGACGGCGGTTCTTTTATTACCCTTCCTGTTGTCATTACAAAAGATCCGGATACCGGGGTTCAGAATATGGGAATGTATCGCATGCACAAATACGACAATGCCACAACCGGTATGCACTGGCAGTACAATAAGGACGGCAGTCGCCATTTTGACAAATACAAATCCCGGGGAGAGCGGATGGAGGTGGCTGTGGCCCTGGGAGGATCACCTTTAGTTACCTATGCGGCAACAGCACCCCTTCCTCCGGATATGGACGAACTTTTGCTTGCAGGTTTTATCGGTTCACGTTCCATCCAAATAACCCGGGCAAAGACAATTGATATTTTTGTGCCGGCGGAATCCGATGTTATCATTGAAGGATATGTAGATCCTAATGAAGAGCGGATTGAAGGCCCTTTTGGGGACCATACCGGGTTTTATTCTCCTGCAGACCTTTATCCGGTATTCCATGTTACCTGTATTACCTGCAGAAATGATGCTGTTTATCCTGCAACAATCGTGGGAAAGCCGCCCATGGAAGACTGTTATATGGCAAAGGCCACCGAGAGGATTTTTTTGCCTTTATTAAAAATGCTCGTTCCGGAAATTGTTGACATGGAACTTCCCATGGAAGGCGTGTTTCACAACTGCGCCCTGGTAGCAATTGACAAGAAGTTTCCCGGACAGGCTAAAAAAGTGATTAACGCGCTCTGGGGACTGGGTCAGATGGCTTCAACCAAGTATATTGTGGTATTCGATAAAGATATGGATCTTCGTGATTCAAGAACCGTAGTCTGGAAACTCCTTAATAATGTGGATCCAAAAAGAGATCTGCTTTTATCGGAAGGTCCTGTGGATGCGCTGGACCACTCAGCGCCGTATCCTAATTTTGGCGGAAAAATGGGAATAGACGCTACAAGAAAAACCCGTGAAGAAGGAATGGGCCGGGATTGGCCTGAAGAGATTAGAATGTCTGAAGAAATAATCGAAAAAGTAAGCAGCCGGTGGAAAGAATATGGATTTTAAGAAATTTTCGAAACTTATTATGATAGAGCAAACCCTTTTTGCTTTGCCTTTTGCACTAATAGGTGTGCTTTTTGCCGGAGGTGGGACATTTATGACCTGGTTATGGGTGATTGTTGCCCTGGCTTCAGCCAGAACCGCCGGCATGTCATTTAACAGAGTGATCGATGCTGAGATCGATGCAAAAAATCCGCGTACCAGCGACCGGCCGGTTCCAAAAGGAGACGTTCAGCCCGGGGTGGTATGGATAACGGCGGCTATTTCCTCATTCTTACTCATCGGCGCTTCATTTATGCTGAACAGACTCTGTTTTTATCTATCTTTTCCGGCAGTTTTAATGCTGTTTACATATTCTTATCTTAAACGTTTCAGCGCCTCGTCCCATTTCTATCTCGGTTTGGTTGAAGCAGCCGCCCCCATTGGAGGATATATTGCGGTTACCGGTGAATTTACTCGTGTCCCTTTTGTTCTGGGGTTTATAATAATGACATGGATTGCAGGGCTTGACATCGTTTATGCCATCCAGGATATGGAATTTGATGTTAAAGAAAAACTTCATTCCATGCCGGTCCGTTTTGGAAAGAAAGGGGCACTTGTCATCTCCACAGCATGCTATTTGGTCTCTATAAGCGCCATGATATATGCGGGATTCCTAACACATAAAACCGTTCCATATTGGACAGCGGTTGTACTTGTCGGAATAATATTTTTTTACCAGCAGAGATTGGCAAGGAGTAAAAATATCACTTTGGCCATAAGGAATTTCTTTAAAGCCAATATATACATATCCCCCATACTCTTTTTCGGAACCCTCACGGATGTTTTTATAGGGAAATTTTTATGATAGTTGTTGCAATTTCAGGAGCAAGCGGCCCAATAATGGGAGTTCGCCTTATTGAAGAACTCCTTAATGCAGAAGAAAAGGTTGCCGCAATCGTTTCACAGCCGGCCCGTCAAATTATTGAATACGAAATCTTACGAGAAAAGATCTCCTTCTCATCCTTGAAAGAACTGCTTGCAAAGCGGGGTCTTTCCGAAAATTATGATCTTTTGAGCGAGTTCAAAAACAATGATTTTTTTGCTCCGGTGGCAAGCGGTTCCACAAGATTCGAAGCAATGGTTGTTATCCCCTGTTCGATGAAAACACTTTCCGCCATTGTCCACGGATATGCAGATTCACTAATTACCAGAACCTGTGATGTGGCATTAAAGGAAAAGCGCAGGTGCATCATTGTTCCCAGGGAAACACCACTCAGTATTGTCCACACCGAAAACATACACAGGGCCGCTCTGGCCGGGATTGAGATCGTTCCGCCGGTTCCGGGATTCTACACATGGCCCGAATCGGTTGATGATGTGGTTAACTTTGTTGTCGGGAAGGTGTTGAACCTTTTGGGCCGGGAGCACAATCTGTTTGAAAGCTGGGGGAAAAGGGAAATATAATATGACACTTCCGGATAACATACAGAATAAAAAACTTCGCCGTATCGCTGAAAAGGTCTGCAATAATATCCCGGTAGGCAAAGAAGATGCTCTCTACATGCTTACAACCCATGACATCCTGGATCTTGGCACGATTGCTCATCATATCCGGACAAAATTGCATGAGGATATTGCATATTACGGGGTTAATATGAATCTTAACTACACGAATATCTGTGAGTTGCGATGTCCCTTATGTGCCTTTTCCTGTGATGAAAATGATGAAAAGGCGTTTTTGCTTTCTCCTGATGAAATTGAGCAGAGGATACACAGTGCCGCGTGTTCAGGGATTGATGAAGTTCATATTGTGGGCGGACTCCACCCCAATCTTACCATCGACTATTTCGAGCAGATGTTACGGCTCATTAAAAAAATAAAGCCGGATATGCATATTGTTGCATTTACTGCGGTTGAATACGATTATTTTGCGAAAAAAAATAAAATTTCCCTTGAAGAAGTTTTTAATCGACTTATGGATGCAGGTGTGGAGGCCCTCCCCGGAGGCGGGGCTGAAATCTTTTCTCCTCGGGTTCGGGACATCATAGCGCCAAAGAAAATATCGGGATCCAAATGGCTTTCCGTCATGCGGACCGCCCACAAAATGGGTCTTAAGACAAATGCAACCATGCTTTATAATCATGTCGAGACTGCCGAAGATATTGTTGATCATCTTTCGCGGATCCGTGATCTTCAGGATGAGACCGGAGGTTTTAAAACCTTTGTGCCGTTACAGTTCCATAGTGAGAATACGGCGCTGGAAGTTACGCACACGACCACAGGCTACGATGACATCCGTATCTATGCCACCAGTAGAATTTTTCTCCACAATGTACCCCATTTAAAGGCATTGTGGATGTACCTGGGCGAAAAAATGGCCCAGACCCTTCTCAGGTTCGGGGTTGATGATATTGGCGCGACTTATAACAATGAAAAAGTTGTTCATGCCGCCGGTGCTCAAACCCCTGATTTTGGATCAGAGACTTTTTTAAAAAGACTGATCCATAACGCCCAACTCATACCTGAACGGACAACCGCAAGCTACCGCACGTTATGGGCCGGCCCGGAAAAGGAGTATGTATGAGGCTTGGCTATATCGACTATCTCAACTGCTATCCTTTTTATTTTCGAATGTTTGAGAAAAAACCTGTTCCAAAGATCAGCATCCATCCGGGGTATCCCTGCATGCTCAATAAAATGATGGCCCGCCGGCAACTCGACATGAGCCCCATTTCCTCGGCAACCTGTGCGGAAATTGCCGAAGATGTGCTCGTGCTTCCGCAATTCTGCTTGAGTTCGGTAGGGTATGTGGGATCTGTCATTCTGATAAGCAAAATCCCCATTGAAGATTTAAACCAAAAGAAAGTGGGCATTACCAGTGCGTCACATACTTCTGTGGTGCTTTTAAAAGTCCTGCTAAAAAAATATTACCAGTTAGAACCATCGTACATACCCACCGAACCGAGACCGGTGCTTAAAGATATGGATGCCGCTCTTGTTATCGGCAATGATGCAATGGCAATAACCTCCGAGCCGGTTTCTTATATTTATGACCTGGGCGACCTGTGGCTTCGAAAAACCGGCTTCCCCGTGGTATTTGCCGTGTTTGCGGTCAGACAAAGCGTTGTTGAAAAATATAAACTCCAAATAAAATCTGTTGTTTCTTCATATCACAGCTCATTGCGCTGCCTTGAAGAAGAAAAAGAAAATGTGGTTTCACTGGCAAAAGCAAGATATCCGGATATTATTTATGACATCAACGGCTATTTTGATCTTTTGCAGTTTAAATTTGATGATAATTTAAAAAAAGCCTTAATGTTTTATTATGCGGTTGCCGGAGAGATGGGATTGCTTAAAAAGGTAACCGGATTAAGCTATTTGGATGTTGAATAGCAAAGGAAGACGTGATCGAAAACAACGAACTTTTTCATAAGATATACCAGGAGGACAGAATACTTCCTGAAGAAGCTCCGGATCTTTTTTCCTGGGACATTATTAACCTGGGAAAAGCCGGAAATATGAGAAGAAGATTAGTATACCCCAAAGAAGAAGTCGGGTTCATCATCGATCGGATTGTCAATTTTACCAATATTTGTGAGGCGGCATGTGCTTTCTGTGCCTTTCATGCCCGGGCCAATCTTATTCAATCTTATGAACTGACAATGGACGATATTCTCCGAAAAGTTGAAGAACTTATTGCTGTCGGAGGAACCCAGGTTATGCTTCAGGGCGGACTTCACCCGGGCTATACTCTGGACAAATATATTGAGATGGTAAAAACGGTTAAAAACCGTTTTCCGAAAATCTACCTTCATTCCTTTTCTCCTTCGGAAATTGTACACATTTCACGCAAAAGCTCCCTGCCCATAGATAATGTTGTGAAGGCATTAAAAGAGGCAGGCCTCGATTCCGTACCGGGCGCGTCAGACCTTCTGGTTGACAGAATACGCGCAAAGGTAAGTCCAAAAAAAATCACGGTGGATGAATGGCGGGAAGTAATATACTCTCTTTACCGAAATGAAATGAAGTCTTCAGCAACCATGACTTACGGAATGGGAGAGACCCATGAAGAGAAGATAGAACATCTTAAAATAATACGTGATGTTCAGGATGACACAGGAATTTTACAGGCCTTTATCCCCTGGTCATTTTCGCCTGCCGGCACACGAATGGAAAATATTCTTCCGGCAACAGGTATGGATTATCTTAAGATGGTTGCAATTGCCAGGATATTCCTTGACAATATCACCTATATTCAGGCCGGGTGGCTTACCGAAGGTCTGAAGCTTGCACAGATTGCACTGACAATGGGGGCAAACGACATGGGCGGGGTGCTCATGGAAGAGGTTGTAGTAAAGGCAACCGGAATAAAAACCAGTACCAACCATAAGGAACTTGTCCATATCATTAAAAACGCCGGCAAGATTCCTGTGCAGAGGGATTCTCGATATCGTGCGATACGGGAATGTGGGTAAAAACCAATTTTGATGACAACACTCGATCTTGCATTTACAACCTGTCCTAACGACACATTTATATTTCATGCCCTGCTTCACCACTGCATTGATACGGGAAATTTACGTTTTATTCCACATATGCATGATGTGGAGACACTGAATAAAAAAGCTTTTTTTAAAACATTTCATATTTCAAAGCTCTCATTTTATGCCTATCTTAAGCTGAAACAAAACTATAAAATACTTGATTCAGGTTCTGCACTCGGATATGGTTGCGGACCTCTTCTTGTGGGAAGATCTTCTGATTTTTCATTGCCTGAAGCAAAAGTCGCCGTACCGGGTGAATACACAACCGCATATCTTCTGTTGAAGTTGTGGAATCCTGAAATACGTAATGTTGAAATAACCCGGTTTGATAATATACTTGAAGGGGTCCGGATCGGAAGATACGACGCCGGACTGATAATTCATGAAGGCCGGTTCATATATCCGGAATATGGTTGTGTCCAAATAATCGACCTGGGTAAGTGGTGGGAAGACGAAACAGGGCTTCCCATTCCATTGGGGTGTATTGCTGTGAGCAAAGATCGCCCGGCCATCGACCTGAAAGATGATATTGAATCTGTTCTTCGAAATTCGGTTCAATATGCTTTAAAAAACAAAAATGCATCCCGGGAATTTGTAAAATTGCATGCACAGGAACTGGATGATCAGGTTATTGACGGGCATATAGACCTGTATGTCAACAATTTTACCCTATCGCTGGGAGATAACGGGAGAAAAGCAATACAGACCCTTGAGGAGATGGCTCGGTGGAAAAATATACTGTAACGGCAATCGTCATGGCCACCATGCTTGAGGCTAAGCCTTTTGTCCTGGGTATGTCTTTAACCCAGAGCCGTAAAAAACCTTTTGCCGTATTTCAGAATGACAATATTTTTTTAATCATTTCAGGTATCGGCAAAGCAAATGCAGCCATGGCGACCGGTTATTCATGTGATAAGTATCACCCGGCCTGGGTTTGCAATCTCGGAGCGGCAGGTGCGACAGATTTTTCACATCCTCTGGGAGAGATCTTTCACATAAATAAAATTATTGAATATGACAGACATAAATTAACAACAAAAAGACCATACATTCATCACCCTGATATTTTAAATGGGTTTCATACTGCCAAGCTTTCCACCAGTGACATGGCGGTTCTTGACCCTGATGAACGCAAAAAGATTTCCATGAATGCAGACCTGATCGACATGGAAGGTGCTTCAGTTGCTCAGGCGTGCAGGAAGTTTAATACAAAATGTTTTATTTTCAAATTTGTCAGTGATACACCGGATCATGCAAGGGATGAAGATATTGTTGAAAATATCAGACGGAATCGTTCATTTTTTTACGAGTTTTTTATCCGCTCTGTTATGCCGGTTCTTCAAATGCTTTAGGTTGCTGATAGAATAAACCCGATAATCAAAAACACTTAAAATTCATACCAAGGAGGAATTATTGATGAATACGCTGAAATGGGATCGTTTACCCGAGATGCAAATTGATACAAGCAAAAAGTATATGGCGGAAATTGAGACCAACAAGGGCGTTATTGAATTAGAACTTTTTCCTAATCATGCACCCAAAACGGTCAACAACTTCGTATTCTTGGCCGGAAAGGGATTTTACGATGGCATATCGTTTCACCGGGTGATCAGCAATTTCATGATCCAGGGCGGAGATCCCACAGGTACCGGTGCAGGGGGTCCCGGCTACAGTTTTGAAGATGAAGTCGCGGATAATCCGCTGACCCACGAAACAGGCGTAATTTCCATGGCCAACGCCGGGCCAAATACCAACGGGAGTCAGTTCTTTATCACGTATTCCCCACAGCCGCACTTGAACGGGAAACACACCGTATTCGGAAAGGTCGTTGGCAGCCAGGATGTGGTGGACTCCATTCGACAGGGTGATAAAATGGAACGGGTAAAAATAAGAGAGGTTTAGCAGGCACAGAGGCCTTCTCTGTTTATATTCTTTCTGTGAAGGCCTCTATCGCTTTTTGGAGCATCCGGCGTATAAAGACCTCTTTATCTCCATGGGTGAGCCTGATGTAAGCATGGTAGTCAGGATTTGACTCGTCCAACTCAGGGGGTTTTTCTCTGCATTTTGTCCTTATATTTTCAAAATTTTGAACCATTTCAATTAAACCGAATTTCTTTCCTTCAAAGGCTTTGATCCATCCTAATCGCCACATCATTTCAAAGCGTACCTGATCCGCCAAAAAGAGATGGCTGTCAACAACCAACATTTTATTTTCGTTGCTTAAGTAGTGAAAGTCGGGTGCCGTTCCAAAATCAAGGACGCCCATAATTAATTCATAATACGAAACGGAACTCGGCTCACCCGGCTGTGCCAGGTAATAGAGCACTTTGTCTGAAAGATCTGAAAGGCGAGTTTTCAAACCATAAGATTCTCCAAAGCGTTTTTGCCAGGGGCCAAATATTCTTTTTTCCAGCGCAATGGCTCGATATAATTGAAGATTAATAATTTTTGTCATGGCAAACCGAGTGTCAGGTGTAGTCTGTTTTTTCACGAATTTTTTAAATGCAGATCTTTAAAATAGTTTGATTATAATTTCAATGGATTTTAGCTGGTTTGAAATGGATTTATTTAAAGAATTAAACAGTTATCATTTGTATAATTTGCAAAAAATGATCCTTGTAATCGCATAAAAAAAAATACAAGAAGGCTTGACTCACTTAATCAATTGGTATATGGATTTTCCCCGATAACGGAAATACGGTCTATTTTGATACCGTGACTTAATTTTATTGTGAAAGGAGGCTCTACAATGGCTTTTGTTGTTAATGTTGACGGAGAAAAATGTGAAGGTTGTGAAGAATGTGTAGATGTTTGTCCTGTTGAAGTATTTGAGATGGAGGATGACAAATCAGTACCGGTAAATGCTGATGAATGTCTGGGCTGTGAAAGCTGCGTTGAAGTATGTGAACCCGGCGCAATTACAGTTGAGGAGATATAATCAAGTTTTAAATGCATGTTCCCTGGTCCTCTTTCTTCACAAGGACCAGGGAGCGACGCCCGCCAAATGATTTCCGCCGCAGATTTTTATTCCTTAAAAGAAAAAATTAAACAATGACTTGTTATTTGATTTTCATAACACCTCTGGGTCATATGGCGGTGATATACCGTGTAACACCGTTTGCGGTCATTAAAATTTTACTCCCCAGCCAGGACAAAGAGGGCCTTGTTAACGCCGTTGAAACTTTTGACCGGCAGCACACCGGTTTTCATGACAACGCCTTTATGGTAAAAGAATCCATAATCGATTATTTCAAAGGAAAGCCCATACACCCCCCGTGGGGATGGTTGGAAACGGGCGACCTAACAAAACTGCAGCAATCGGTACTTGCAAGTACTGCCGATATTCCATACGGTGAATTGAGATCGTATAGAGATATCGCGGTGGCCGTTGGTCGTTCCCGTGCCTATCGATTTGTGGGCACAACGTTAGCAAATAACCCTTTCCCTATCTTGATACCCTGCCACAGGGTGATCCGAAGCGACGGTTCCTTTGGCCGGTTTGGCGGAGGATCGGACCTGAAAAAAAAATTGATTGAACGGGAAACCGGTTAAGGGTTACAGCTTGCCGGGCAGGATATGGTCCCGGACAGTTCACGAGCTTCAAGATACTCGATTCTTTCGAGCAATGGGGGATGGGAATAGTTGAAACAGACATAAAGCGGATGAGGGTTGAGGTTGGAAAGATTTTCTTTTGCCATTTTTTTCAGAGCTTTTTTGAGTGGTTTTGCGGTTTTTAAAATCCCGAGGGAGTAAAAATCCGCTTCCCTTTCAAATTTTCTGGAAATTGCCATACCGATGGGAGACATAAAAAAGGTTAACGGTTCCCAAAGGATGCCCACCAAAAAGAGACCCACGTAGCACGGCATATTTGAAAAACCGAAACTATTGTACATAACCTCCCATGTTAAAAGCTTTGATGCCAGAAAAAAAAGAAACAGGGATACAACGCTAACGATAACAAGTTGTTTTTTAATATGATTTTTTTTCAAATGTCCGATTTCATGGGCCAGAATCGCCAGAATTTCATCCTGACCGTGTGACCGGATCAGGGAATCGAACAGCACAATCCGCTTGGCTTTTCCCATTCCTGAAAAATATGCATTGGTATGTCTGGTTCTCCGGGTTGCGTCCATCTGGTATATTCCCTTAATATCAATACCTTCTATTTCAGCCAGTCGCTTAATCCCGTTTTTAAGTTCGGAATCTTCAAGCGATGTGAACCTGTTAAAAAGCGGTGCAATGACCGTAGGGTAGAGTATGGTCATAATCAACTGGAATAATAAGAAAATAACCCATGCCCAGATCCACCAGCTCTGCCCGGCATATGTTATCATCAAAAGAAGTGCAGAAACAAGAAACGTCCCTAAAATAATCAAAACCAGCATGGACTTTACCAGATCAGAGAGCCATATTTTCAGGGTTTTTGTGTTAAAGCCATATCTGTCTTCAATAACAAAACTGTGATAATAATCAAAAGGAAGGCCCATTAATACTTCTACCAGGCATATCACTGCAAAAAAGATCAGGCCGGCTATTAAAAAATTCATCCGGGCAAGAGATTCGGCCAACCATGGAAGGAGGCCTGAAAGGATGATATAAAGAAAAACAAGTTTACTAATGCTGGTTTGAAACAGTTTAAAACGGATGTTATCTGTGGTGTACCGGCTGATCTTTTGCAATTCTTTCTCATCAATCATCCCCTCAAAAGCAACAGGCACCTTTTGCCCATATTTCTTAAGATAATTGACATTTATTCGCTCAATGACAAAATATAGTGCAAAACTGGTCAGATAGATGCAGATATAGGCTATTAAATAAGTATTTAATGATATCATATGGTTTTATTTTTACCACGAAGATCACGAAGGAAAAGAAGAATAAAACATATAACCTTCGTGCTCTTCGTGTCCTTCGTGGTGTGATCAAACTTTTTTTGCCACAAAAAGCACAAAATTTACAACTAAGAAATTAAACTATTTCGGTTTTTCCAGTATTGATGAAAATATCTTTTTCAATTCGTTTGCCTTTCCTCAATATCATAAGGTTTGGAATTTTGAATTTCAATATCTAATTTGCAAATCGGATATTGGGCAACATTTTAACTTGGCAACATACCGGCTAACATACATCTTGCACGGCAAAACAAACTATGATAGCTCTATTTTTCATGAAACAATATGTTATTGACGAGCTTAGACCCAAGGATTACGAAATGATCAAGGCATTCATGGATGAGAACTTTGGTTCCTCAAATGTGGATTGCGTTTACTGGGTCCAGCTCGACCAAAACATTCTCACTCAAGTTCAAAAAGAGCATACAGAATGTCAACCATTTTATGTTGCCGCTGATCTTGAATTAAACCTTGTGGCCTTTGAATTGCTTGTACGCACCAAGAACAGAATGCGATGCAGCTGCATGGGGTATGCAACCGAAAAACAGCGCAACTGGATTATCGGGCTTGCCGACTCCATATTCGATAAACTCGGGATTAAAACATAAGCGAACGTCTTGGAATTCCATCATTTTTACCCCGTGAAACTTTTTTCTATTTCACCGGGGCCATTATTCCAATTGTGAGCGAAGCGAACTAACTTGTGATACGAACACTTTTTATTATTTTTTGGACGATGATTTTTACAGGTTTTTTCGCTGTTATCGCCATATTAACCTCATTTGTCACTACAGGTGGTGAAACGACGCACAAAGTCGCAAGAATTTGTGCAAAATGCATTCTTGCTGCAAGCAATATCAAAGTCACGGTTAAAGGCCTTTCCAACCTGAGTCGTACGGGATCTTATATTTACATGCCAAACCATGTGAGCAATTTTGATATCCCCGTTCTTCAGGCTTATCTTCCGGTTCAGTTCAGATGGCTTGCAAAAGCTGAACTTTTTAAGATACCCATTTTCGGTTATGCCATGAAAAGTGCCGGTTATATCAGCATTAATCGTTTTGATCGAAAGTCTGCCATAGAAAGCCTTAATAAGGCGGCGGAAATAATAAGGAATGGTACGTCCGTCATAATCTTTCCCGAAGGTACGCGCAGTCAGACTCAGAATATCCAGTCATTTAAAAAGGGAGGATTTGTTTTGGCGGTGGATTCCGGTGTTCCTATCATTCCGGTGATAATTCATGGAACATGGAAGATCATGCAAAAAAAACAGATTCTTGTTAGACCCGGAAATGTTGTTCTCGAAATCAAAAAACCGATTAAAACTTTGGATTATACCAGGAAAACCAAGGACGATCTTATGGAAAAAGTTAGAAATATCATCCTGGAATCCTATGAAAAGAATAAACCGTTATGCTAAAAATAATACCACTGGGCGGGCTGGGAGAAATAGGCCTGAACATGATGGTTTTTGAATATTCCGATTCGGCTTTTATTATTGATGCCGGCCTGATGTTCCCCGAAGACTATATGCTGGGTATTGATTACGTAATTCCCGATATGAGTTATTTAAAACAAATTAAGTCAAAAATTTCGGGGATTGTATTAACCCATGCCCACGAAGATCATATCGGGGCACTCCCTTTTTTGCTGAAAGATATAAACGTTCCGATTTTCGGAACTCCTTTTACTCTGGGAGTCGTGCGAAACAAACTGGAAAAGCACTCTTTCTTTTCCCCCGCTTTATTGAATGAAATTTCTCCGGGGGGAAAACTTAAATTAAGTCCTTTTGAACTCGAATTTATCCGGGTCTGCCACAGTGCGGTTGACGGGGTCGGTATTGCCATAAAAACGCCTCTTGGACTTGTTGTTCATACCGGAGATTTTAAAATTGGCCATACTTCTGTTCACGGAATGATAACCGACGTCAACAAGTTTGCACGGTGCGGCGACCAAGGTGTCCTCGCCCTGCTGTCGGATTCCACAAATGTTGAAAAAGAAGGATATACAATCTCCGATCAGGAGGTCGGTGAGACACTGGCAAGCATCTGTGCAGGGAGAAAAGGGCGGATTATTGTGGGGCTTTTTGCTTCCAATATTACCCGTATTCAACAGGTTATCGATATTGCCCGGGCAATGGACAGGAAAGTCATTTTTAACGGAAGGAGCATAGAAACAACTGTAAATATAGCAAAAGAACTTGGATACATAACTATTTCCGAGGACATGGAGGTGGATGTTAAACAGCTCAATGACTTTCCGGATGACCAGATTGTAATTATAACAACCGGAAGTCAGGGAGAACCCATGGCTGCCCTGGCCCGCATGGCTTCGGGCGCCCATAAGCAGATAAAGATCAAAGAAGATGACACGGTAATTTTTTCCTCGAAATTTATACCGGGGAATGAAAAGGCAATTACCAAGATTATCAATAAGCTTTATAGACAAGGGGCCGACGTTATTTATGAAAAGATATCCGAAATCCATGTGTCCGGACACGCTTTTCAGGAAGAATTAAAGCTGATGATAAACCTGACCCGGCCTAAATATTTTATTCCGATCCACGGAGAATACCGGCATCTGATTCTTCATGCGCGTCTGGCCGAGCAGGTTGGTATTCCAAAGGAAAATATTCTTGTTGTTGAAAACGGTCAGGTCATTGAATTTTCTGAGGACGGCGGCAGAGTTCGAGAGAATGTTTTGACCGGCCGGGTGTTTATAGACGGTAAAGGAATTGGAGATGTCGGGCGAAGTGTGCTCAAGGAGAGACGTAATTTATCAGAAGACGGCTTAGTGGTCGTTATCATGGTTTTTGATGAGGAGACAGGAATCGTGGTACACGGTCCTGACATTGTTTCCCACGGCTTTGTGTTTGAGACGGAGACAGGCCATCTTTTGGAAGATGCAAAGTGTATTATACTCGAGATCGTAGACGAATTCGGCCCTGTGGTCCCGGACCGGATCAATAAAATCCGGTCAAAAATGAAAACAGATTTAAGGAAATTTTTTTCCTTTACCATAAGACGCCGTCCGGTTATACTTTCTTTTATATTAGAAGTTTAACAAAAATCAGGAAATGGGTAATAGGCATAAGAAACCATAACCTAACCCGGACAAGCCGGAACCAAAAAAGATAGGTTTTATTTTTACCACGAAGATCACGAAGAAAAAGAAGAATAAAATATATAACCTTCGTGCTCTTCGTGTACTTCGTGGTGTGATCAAACTTTTTTTGCCATAAAAAGCACAAAATTCAACTTTAAGGAACTACCCTTCGTCGTAAACTAAAGTTTTTATCAACTCGCCATCTTCATAAAGAAAAACAGTTGCATCATTTTTTC
>MAXL01000368.1 GCA_001751005.1 Desulfobacterales bacterium S5133MH16 | reverse complement strand
TTTTCCAATAAGATTAAAAAAAGTCTCAAGTTCTTTTTCCATCTTAAAGGGAGGGCATGCACTCCTGAAGCCTGTGAAGAGTAAAGAAATATATTTTTTAGACAAGAAATATTTGCCACCAAGGCACAAAGACACGAAGGATTTTATTTTGTTATTCTTTCCCTCCGGGGCAGAGCCCCTCTGGGGCGGCGCCTTAGTGTCTTGGTGCCTGTGGCGAGAAGAAAAAAGTTTTGCCACAAAAAACACAAAATTTACAACTAAGGGACTAAATTAAGCGCTCGGAAGGAATGAAAAAAATGGAAACATACTACAATCCCGAAGATCTGCTGAAATTTGAAGAGATCGGAAAAGAAGTGCCCGAATTAGCGAAAAAGTTTTTTGAGTATTACGGCGCCGTGTTCGCTCAAGGTGAGCTTACCGAAAGAGAAAAGGCCCTCATTGCCCTTGCAGTCGCACATGCCGTCCAGTGCCCCTACTGTATTGATGCCTATACACAGGCCTGTCTCGAAAAGGGTTCCAATCCGGCGGAAATGACAGAAGCGATCCATGTGGTAACGGCCATTCGCGGCGGTGCTTCGCTTGTTCACGGCATTCAGATGCGCAACATTACTGAAAAGTTGTCCATGTAAAATCCTGGCCCAATGGATTAGGCTTTGGTTATCCCAAGAGAGAATTTGCTTTATTGAAAGTTCATTGACTTATTGAAATTCCAAATATCAAATACCAAATATCAAAAAAACTCCAATGACCAAAATTCGAAAATCCAAACAATATCTAGTCCTAGAAGGTTTTGGTCACGCGCAGCGCAGGCGCTTGCGCCGCGTGTTGAATATTGGAATTTGTGATTTATCTGTAATTTGGTGCTTGGAATTTGTGATTTTAAACACAAAACTTGAAGGTAAGGCCTATACATCTGTCCTGGCTCTCCGAGGCGTAGGCTCTATGAGCCGGAGGCCCAAAGGACCAGGCTTTCAATTTAAAACAACATTCCGGGTAAAAAAATGCTTACCGAGCAAACATTATATAAAAAGGATACGGTCTCATCGGAAGATACGGTTCGTGTTGCCCCGTTCAGCCTGACCCTTTCCGGTCACGGCCTTAAATTAAACCGGGCGGAAACCCATACCTTACAGGTTAATGTGGGTTTTCTTTGCAACCAGACATGCCGTCACTGTCATCTGAATGCCGGCCCGGCCCGTAAAGAAAATATGGAATCTGGAATCGTAGACGAAGTTGTTTCCTATGCCCGGCGAAGCCGATTTGAAACCATAGATATCACCGGTGGAGCGCCTGAACTGAATCCCCATATCAGCAAGCTGATACAAGAAATGTCTCCTTTGGCCTCAAAGCTTATGCTGCGCTCGAACCTGTCGGCCTTGAACGACGGTAAAAGAGACCATTTGTTTGAGCTGTTAAAATCTTATCGCGTAATCATTGTCGCCTCTTTTCCTTCTTTAAACGAGCTTCAGACAGATTCACAGCGAGGTGACGGTATCTTTAAAGTCAGCATCCATGCACTGAAAAAGCTGAATGCCCTTGGGTATGGACACAAGGGTTCCGGTTTAGGACTCAATCTGGTGTCTAACCCCACCGGGGCATTTCTTCCGCCGGCGCAGGTTGAGGCGGAAAAGAGGTTTCGCCAAGTGCTGAAGGACAAATGGGGTATTGTTTTCAACAATCTCTTTAATTTTGCCAATGTGCCCTTGGGAAGATATCGCCGGTGGCTCATAAAATCGGATAATTATGAAAAATATATGGCCAGGCTCTCTTCCGGCTTCAACCCCTGCTCTGTTCAAGGCGTGATGTGCCGCACCATGGTTTCTGTTTCCTGGGACGGATTTCTTTACGATTGTGATTTTAATCTTGCCAGGGGCCTTTTCATGGGAGGACGTAAAATTCATGTTTCTGAAATGTCCGGTCCTCCCGAACCGGACAGCCACATCGCTACAGCGGATCACTGCTATACCTGCACGGCAGGAACAGGATTTACTTGAGGCGGGTCTATTGAGACCTGAGTTCAGGTTTAGGCGTTTAGTTGTATATTTTGTGATTTTTGTGGAAAAAAAAGTTTGATCACACCACGAAGTACACGAAGAGCACGAGGGTTATATATTTTATTCTTCTTTTCCTTCGTGATCTTCGTGGTAAAAATAAAACCGATCTTTTTTGGTTCCGGCTCGTCCGGGTTAGGGCCTTGGGAAATAATAAATCCCCCCAAGATTACGCAGGATTTTGGTTCGAATTCGAGGCGCACCAACTGGTGCATACTTCGCGTATTCAGCCACGTCCCCATCTTTCCATGGATCAGCCATATCGGCAATCTTCAGAATTAACATCGAACTTTCATTGTTTGTATATCGAACATATCACAACCAGGTTACTGCTTTTAGACGGAAAGGCTGACCGCAATATGTTGGAGCGGGCCTCTTTTCTATAACTTCCAGATACATAGCAGCAATCACAGGTCTTGAGTTGATGATTTCGAAACGAAATCGTAAAGATTTTATGGCTTCAATTTTTCAAGGTGAAAAGCAGAGTCTCGCTTTCCTTGTTTGAAATTGAGGGGCTTTGAAAGGCATATTTACAAGAGGATTCGTCTATGGTCCTTAGATACAATTCATCACCGGTT
>MAXL01000367.1 GCA_001751005.1 Desulfobacterales bacterium S5133MH16 | reverse complement strand
TATGTCTGTGGTTAAAATTTTCGTCTTCCTTGATCTTAACGAAAAATCCTAGTTTTCGTTCGGGCACTATTTAGCAGGCATTGTGATATCTGTAAAGAATTTAGGCTCAAAATTCCTGCCATACATAGCAGAAAGCGCAACGGCAGCCTTAAGAACTAAGATTGATGATATCTCGGGTTTTGGTGACCCTTAATTATAGCAAGTACGTTGGAGATATCTTGATTAACAATTAAGCTCATCTGCTAATTGATTCTTTGCATTACAAAGAATTCATAGCCATAAAAATCTGAGAATTTTTTATAGAGATTTATCTCATTTTTCATTTCTTCAAAGATACCTAATGCAATTTTATTACTTTTATATTTCTTATTCAAGCGGGTTAATTCTTCTTCCATTGGCAGATAAAAACAATCAAGCCATGATGATTCTGGTAGTGTGAAATTAGTGATTAAATGGAATCTTTCATTTTCAATTAAATCTATCTTATCTTTAACAGGCTTAATGTCTGGATATTCTTTTTCAAAATATTGAATGAGAGGAGCGGGCGGATTGTTCACAAGATATACAAGTTCTGTCACAGCTAAAAATCCATCATTTTTTAATAATTGATGGCACCTTCTCAATCCATTTTGAAATCCCATGAAATATAATGCCCCTTCAGACCAAATAATATCAAATGTATTTTCCCCAAAATCCATGTCAAGCATCGATATATTTGTAGGAACAATATGATCTAAAAGCTCTTCCTCCTTCGCATTACTTGTCAATTTATCAAGAAATGCTTGATGATTATCTAAAGCAATGATCCTGCCATTTGAGAGCTTTGCTAATTCGATGGTTTGTACTCCAGGGCCACATCCAATATCTAAAATAAGGGGCTGCTCTGGTCGTTTTGGGATGGTATTGAAAGCCTTCTTAGTAGATTTATTATCGCCTGGGCCGCCTCGTGGTAGTGCCTCAAACAATTCATAAAAATATTCCATTCCGTCCATTACATATTTCCATCGCTGTGAAATTTATTAATTCAAGATAACTTAGTTACTATTTCAAATCCAGATATATTGAGATTACCTCACGAAAATCGAGCTTGTCAAGACCTGTGTTTTCTTACCGTATCTCAAATTCTATCACAATACAGATATCATCATTTTCCTATGTCAAGTCAAGCAAATTTCCATTTTGAAAGTTGTAAAACCATCTTTATACAGTGAGATATGCTAAAGCGGGATTTTTAATCAAAAACGGTAATATGAACGAAAATGGGATGGGATTAATAGCAGGGGGGGGTCTGCCGTACCATGATACTCTTTGACATTCTGACAACCCATAGCAACAAATAAAGGGATAAGGACATCTTTGCGGAGTTGCTCTTCCGACAGGCCTTTAATTTTTTCTAGCTTTTCCTGATAGTCCGCGGATACCTTCTGCGAAACCCAAGAATAGGAATTTAAATCAAGCCTTCAAATAAACACCTTTCTCCACACTTTTTATCTTACCCTGTTTTTTCAATTTGTAAACAATGTTGTGTATCTTTTTGGGTTCAAACCCGGTCTTTTTTATAAGAGTTGCGGTATCAACGCCTTTCTTGGATTTGTTTAATATTCCGAGAACAGTTTCAGCAGCAGTCGCTGGCTTTTCTTTTTTTTGAACAGTCTTCTTGGGCTTTGCTGGTGCTTTGCGTGCAGGTTTAGCTTTAGCTTTCTTTTTTGGCTTTTCATCCATTCGAGATTTTGCAATGGTATCCATCTTCTCTGCTAATATTTCGATTCCTTGTGCCATTGACCTCATGCCGTCCACAACGGTTTTCAGAAATACATCTAAATCTTTCATTACGTGCCTCCTTGGAATATGATTTGATTTTAAAGCATTACAACAAACACAAAATAGAAGTCAAGTATATTCGGGGCTTAACAAAAAAAAGCCCACGCCAAACAGCGCAGGCCCTATATGACCTGCTTGCCAAAATCTCCGTCACCGGGTATCCGCTGATCAACAACTTCCTTTTCACCGCGCCTACGGCTAGCGAGAACTGCTGACCAGTCTCCCTGGGACCTTATCAGACCGCCTCCAACCAAATCAGGGCGACGCCCTTGATCGATTCCCTTTTTTACAAACCGGCGACAGGCACTTTTGGCCTCATAAGGGGTGAAAAAATTGCAAGGGAAAATCGGTTTGAGCTAATCGAGAGGAACGCATGAAATCATAGACGTCTTTTCCCCCAATCCTTAAGTGGCCCCATTACTCTAGAAGTCTTTTAGTAACGATGGTTCCATCTCCGCCAGCCATGGAGGAATATCCCCCTTCTGTCCTATTTTCTTGTTTATCCGCTCTATAACTTCCCAGAGTTCACGGAACTCTGGGGCGAGGCTCCATTCTTCCGGCATGGTGGCATAAGCTTCACCATTACGGACAAAGCGGTAGCAGTGGATGGTGCATCCTCGATATTCCTGATCCGGTTTCTTCCAGCGCACGAAGTTCCCCGGGAAAATCCCTGCCACTTGCCAGCCGTCCTTGATGCACCACTTCTGGGTAATGTCGTGCCAAGTCTCTAGGAAGGTGGTAAAGTACTCCGCACCAGAGGACAGAGCAGTCTTC
>MAXL01000366.1 GCA_001751005.1 Desulfobacterales bacterium S5133MH16 | reverse complement strand
CTTCTACCGGATTGAGAAAAAAATATAATGGTCGGGCTGTCATCTTCCATCAAGTGCTTTCCAACCGACTGAAACTTATGTTTAAGCACCCGTAAGCCCGAGCCGCGCCAGAGTTATCAAGAACAATTCGTCGCTAAATTATCCCATTGATTTTTTAAGTCATAATTTCATTCGGCTCGGGCTAACGCGTGCTAAAACCCTTCAAACAGTTATTCGGTTTCCAAGAGAAACACGCCGTCGTGAAGCGTTCTCCCTGTATTGGGATTCACATTCGTTTACCCTGGCGAATTTAGTGTTGTGGTTTGATTTGCTAAGATTTTTTTGATAACATACCCAACCCGGACAAGCCGGAACCAAAAGAGATTGAAAATTGAATATTGACTATTGACTATTTAAGGAATTCGCCCTTTGTAATTGAATATTGAATATTGACAATTGAATATTGAATATTTGTTGTATCGCTTCGCGATGTCATTTTTATATAATTGATAGAATTCCTTAAATATTCAATCTTCAATCGAAAATATTCAATTATTCACAATAAAGACTCTCTGGTAATTTTTTTGAAAAGAGAGGATGTTATGAAAGATAATAAATGCATTCACTGTGTTGCACGCCGGAAACTGAAACCGATTGTTCCGGTGAAAAGAAAAGCAGCTTCGGATGTCGATATCCAAAAACCTTTCAGATTTATCACCGACTTTGTCACGGGAGAAAAGATTCCCGATGTCGGTGCAGAGGCCAACCGCCAGACTGTTGAGAGGGTTCTGATAGCAGAAAAGGGGTACACAAAAAAAGATGTTGAAGTCGACGCCCCCCTTGAGGTGACCATAGGCAATGAATCCTATTGCTCATCGGTGGACCTGGTTGTCTCTGTGGACAGCACGCGGTATATGGCGATTAAATGTGCACCGGGCTCCCTGGGATCGAGGGAAAGGGAGATTGTTTCTGCCGCCAGGCTCTTGGATGAATACCAAATTCCCGTTTCCGTGGTGTCGGACGGCAAAACCGCGATGGTACTCGATACCATATCCGGTGAAAAAATCGGAGAAGGCCTTGATGCGATTCCGTCGAAAAAGGCGTTGCAAGAAACGGCAAAATCACTTAAATTGCAGCCGATTGCTGAAAAACGGCTGGAGCGTGAAAAGTTGATTTTCCGTTCCTATGACAGTATGAACGTGAATGTAGGCCGCAATATATCACCCAATCAATAAAGGCGGTTCCCGGAATGCCGGTTTGCCGTAACCGGCCGTTGACAGTAAATATCGTCAAACCTTGTATTGCGAAAAATTATTGACTCAAATAAATATTTTCTGTATTTTCAATGTCATGGGAAGATCATATCGAATTGAATAAGATTGTTTGGGACATTTGGAATATTGATTTAAGACTGATTGGGATTAATTGGCGAAGCCCCTAAGTTCTTTAGAAGTTACAAGGTTTGGCACCCATCGGTCATTATAACTGGAGAAAACACCTATGTCTGCGGGTAAACTACGGGTCAATGTCTTCGATCTGGTGGCAGCGATTTCCAGAGTCGTGGATATGATGAGCCCGGCTGTTGGAAACCACCATATGCAGGTCGCTTATCTGGCATATCGATTGAGTGAAGAACTCAATTTGCCGATGGACAAAAGATATGAGCTTTTTACCGCCGGTGCCTTGCACGATATCGGAGCGTTCTCCTTGCAGGAAAGATTAGACCTGCTTGAATTTGAAGATACAAAACCCGGCCGGCATTCTATAGCCGGCAGTCTGATTCTTAGAAAGTTCAAACCGTTTGCTTCCATTGCCAAACTCATACAATTTCATCATGTACCTTGGCAAAATGGACAGGGTTCCCTTCACCATGGTGAACCGGTTCCTTTGGGCAGTCATCTCCTCCATCTGGCGGATCGAACGGCGGTTAAAATATCCAAAGACAAACCAATCCTGAGTCAAGTTCGAGGAATTTGTGAAGCAATTTCCTCATTAAAAGGTGAAGCTTTCGTGCCGGAACATGTAGATGCCCTGATGAACCTGGCCAAACGAGAGTATATATGGCTGGAAATAATATCGGATTCCACGGAGGCAATTTTACGAAGAAGTGTGGGGTTTCACGCCAGGGAATTTACAATAAACGAACTGGTTGATTTTTCGCGGCTAATATGCCAGCTCATTGATTTTAAAAGCGAGTTCACGGCAACACATTCCAGTGGAGTGGCAGCCACATCGGTTTTTCTATCAAAATTGGCAGGATTTTCAAGGTATGAGCGCAGGATGATCCAAATCGCCGCTTATCTTCATGATCTCGGCAAACTCGCCATCCCTTCGGAAATTCTTGAGAAACAGGACAAGCTTACCGAAGATGAATGGTTTATCATGCGATCCCACGTTTACCATACCTACCAGACACTTGAACCGTTTGAAGCCCTCGGGGTCATAAACTCCTGGGGAGCTTTGCATCAAGAACGACTTAATGGTACAGGGTATCCTTTCGGTTATAAGGAGGACGAACTGCCCCTTGGCTCAAGAATTATAGCGGTTGCCGATGTGTTTACGGCATTAACGGAAAATCGACCCTACCGCCAGGGCATGGACAGAAAGGCCGCCCTCGAGGTTTTACATTCCATGGCGGATAATGGCGAATTGGATAACAACCTGGTCCATATCGTGGCAACGCATTATGATGAAATGAATGAAATTCGCGATTCCGCCCAAAAGCAAGCGATCCGTGAGTATGATGTGTTTCAAAAATCTCTTAACCGCTAAGGAAATGTTCTTAAAAAGAGATTGGGTTGGCATTTTAAATATTAATTAGATTTTAACCTTGATGTTTTCGTAAAAAGTCCGATTTAGACGGTTTCGTAAAAAGTTCAAATTCAAGGCGTGCAAATTTTGTAATCATGAGGCGTACTTATCGTACGT
>MAXL01000365.1 GCA_001751005.1 Desulfobacterales bacterium S5133MH16 | reverse complement strand
TGAGAGAGTTGATCCTGGACAATGGAAGCCAATTTGGAGCACACAGAAGAGGCGATAACAAAGAGTGGGATAGCAGGTTCAAGCGGCATGTCGAATCGCTTGGGATAAAGTTGATACCAACGAGTATTAAGCATCCACAGACCAACGGGGAGATAGAGAAGTTTTTCGACTGCTACAACAGGTACAGAGGTGATTTCGAGAGCTCGAATGCGTTCATCAAATGGTACAACACAGTGCGACCCCCTGAGAGCATTGATACGAAGTGGTATCTTCAAACGCCTGAAGAGGCTTTCTGGGGCAGATTACCTGTGGAGGTAAGGGTAGGGCATGGCAGCTAAAATGTTCGGGTGGTGAGAAGGATGAAAAGTGGCAGTATGAAGCGGAGTGGTAAAGGTCTTTATATAGTCAAAAATAAAGGGACTATACACCTCATTAAACAAGGTGCAAATTCAAAGGTGTTAAATACGTTTTATCTCAAACTGTCCAATTCCGAGAAAATGCCCACTATAAAGATAATAGGGGCGATTGATTTACTGAAAAAGAAAATATGCCTCACGAATGGGCTATAAATGTAGGGGGGACATCTTCGCTAAACAGGTTCTGCTATCATTGGGTTGTACCACAAGAACAGACACACGGAGGAGGGAAAATCATTAACGGAACTTACCACTCTTGGCTAGTTTATACCGTGTTGTAAAACTTGAGTGAAAGTTCTTTGCTGCTGTACCGTTGCCCGCTTTACCTTTACCGAATAGTTTTATCCCATAGCTCAATCTCTCAAGGTAATCACGTATCTTTTGTTTACGTTTTTCTGGCAGCATACTGGGCTTGCCCATCCATATACGTTCAGATGCCAACTCTTCGGCAGTTTTATTTAAGTTAAAATACATATTCTCCACTACATTTTTAAACTTCAAAAAGCATTCTAAATCACCGTAATTCTTTCTATCATCTTTTTTCTTAGGTCGTGTATCTTTTTTAGGCCAAACAATATATAGCCCTAATTTTTTCTTCATCTTAGCGGCATTGTCAAATTTTATTAAATATGAGTAGTTATCAAGAATCAATTCTCCATATAATTCTATCTTCGGTGTCAGAGACTCATGAACATATGTTTTAGGCCATACGGAAGTATCCTGCAAACGTTTACGTGTTAAATCACGTTCTTTTTTCGGCCAAATAATTTCTGACATAGCCTTTTTGGGCGGTTGTTTTAACCACTTTGGTGTGGTTCTCAAAAGATCAATTAGCTTCTTTGATTTTGATTTGTCTTTAAAACTATCTTCAAATTCCCTCCACAATGGGTTCGCACAACTACGTCTATAGTCTCTTTTCAACTTTTTGAGAGTAGTTTCATTGAGTTTCTTGAGTTCAGTTTCAAGTTCGTTGTATGCGGTACTCTCACTTTTCTCATTCCTCGTGACATCAGTTAGAATACTTTTTATTTTTTGACTTAGCTTTTCGGTTTCTGTTAGTTGCCTCCTTGGAACCTGTGCCAGAAGGATACGTGGCTCTGTGCCCCGCGACATAGTTCCCCTTGAAAACGTACCGCGCTGACTGGGATCTGGTCTGCTCATTTTTTTTTGCCTTAAAGTAAAAGATTGATGTTTAACCCGTCGAAACATTCACATCTTTGGCATCACCTTCAATGACAATCTTCTTCTCAATATCCGGATCTTCGTATTCACCTTTTAAAGCTCTTGCTGCCAGACGCACGTTCTCAAGTTCGCTGTGACGCACTTCAGACTGAACCTTCTTGACATCAACAACCCTGTGAATGAGCTTAAAATCTTCGAGTATCGGATGCTTGCCGGGCAAAGCCTCAATGAAAAGTGAATCTGTCGGAACAATGACGATGTCTTTGTCGGGATGTGGATCCGTCAGGCGTTTTATTAGCAGATCCCTGTATTTATCTTTGACTTCATCTGTAAAAGACTCAGGATAATACTTATAATAGCATTTTATTAACTCTTTCATTTCATCTATGGTGTAGTTGCCCGCTTCGTCTGGATCCCACAGACGGGCCGTTTCGTGTAGATCCATGTAGTCCTGCATCATATGCATAGTTACATAGTTGTTCTTCTTGAGCGGAAAGATCATGTAATTACCTTTATAACCAAGTAGGTTGTCCAAATCTGCGACTTCTACGAGTTTCTTCTTTTTGATGGTTACCGTTCCAATGATACTCATTATGAAACCCGCATAATCTTTCGGAGACATTGATTGCTTATGGGTGAAGGAAAAACCGGGCGTGATCTTGATGTCCGGCACATCCAGATTATACAATCTAAAGAAACGCTGGTCTGGCGGTTCTTGATCCCAAATTGCCTGCATGTAATAGAGTATATTATCTTTCACATGAACTCGAAGCCTCAAAATCTGTGTTCTGCGATTAAACTGTTCCTCCAGCGCCCTCGCGTATTTATCTGTTGCTGATTCCAGGGCAGTTACTTCGCTTTCCAGGCGTGACCGCAGCTCTTTTTCTTGCCGTTCTGCTCGTTGAAAGGCTTCTTTTGCTGCTTCCATTTTTATGCGAAGCATTTCACTTGCATCTTCATCTCCCCCAAACACCCCCTCCCAAACGGACTCAAATAATCCTTCGCTTTCTTTTACTTGGGTTTTGGCATATTCTTCTATCATCTTATCCGCGGCTTTTCTGGCTGTTTCAAGAACATTAGAATGTGAGCTCACTTGTTGTGCGACTTTCTCAACTACATCTAATTGTGTTTCAAAATTGTTACGCATGACCTCGGTCGATATCTCATCTCCCACGAAAGTATCAGACAAATAGTCTAATGCAGTGATAAAAGAGTCATCAAGAATTACACGTCTGAGAATCCAGTCATGTGCAAGAAGCCAATCTTCATCTATCTTATTTGGATAGGGAACATCATTAGCTACCAGAATGACAGGAGTCAGTTTGTGGATCTTTTCGCTGATTTCATATGTACGCTGTAACTCATAGAACAGGTATGTTACAGGTATTTCGTCATTGGGATTACTAATCTCACCAGACGTTGTTTCCTCAAATTCCTCGCTTGAAGTTGTGCTGATCTCAAGCTTATGTTCATTTTTGTACTCTTGGGCCGATTTGAGAACTGCTTCACGAAACTCTTTCTTGACCTGAGATGAATGCTTTGCGGAATCTAGAGTAATACTGTGGCTTCCTTTGGCATTCCAAACGGCAAAGTTAACACCGCCTTCGGCAGTATGCTGAAAATTTGTCTTATTAGTTGCCCGGCGCACAATCTCGGTGTGGTCGCGATAGGTATCAGAAGAATCCTCTTTTCGAATCTGCAATGCGTTTTCAATCTCTTTTTCAGCACGGTTTTTCTTGACCACCCGCTTGGTTGAATACCTGCGGATTTCCTTGGGGGCAAGCGGCAGCGTGGAAACGAGTTCACCGACCTGGTAGTTC
>MAXL01000364.1 GCA_001751005.1 Desulfobacterales bacterium S5133MH16 | reverse complement strand
ATGCACACCCCGGCAGGACCGATATTTTTTTGAGCCCCGGCATAAATAAGACCGAACTTATCCACATCAAATGGTCTGCACATTATATCTGATGACATGTCGGCAATAAGCGGCACACCGTTTGTATCCGGAAAGGACGCCCACTGGGTCCCTTTTATCGTGTTATTGGATGTGATATGAGTATAAACCGCATCGCTGCTGAACATAATATTTTTCGGAATATATGAAAAATTTTTATCTTCCGAAGATGCCAAAACCTTGATGGTTTTACCCTGTATTTCGGCTTCCTTTATGGCTTTTGTGGACCAGGTGCCGGTATTGACATAGTCGGCGGAATCGCCTTTGCTGAGCAGATTCATGGGGATCATGCAAAATTGTAAACTTGCACCGCCCTGGATAAAAAGCACGTGGAATTTATCATCCAGGCTCAACAGACGCCGGGTTCTTGCAACGGCATCGTTTATGACGTCGTCAAACCACTTGGATCGGTGGCTTATTTCGGTTATCGACATACCGGAACCGCCGAAGTTTAAAAATGAATCCTTGATTTCTTCAAGAACTTCAATGGGAAGGGCGGCAGGCCCGGCGTTAAAATTATAAATTCTGCTTTCCTTCATCTGTTTCCCCCATTTTTTATTTAGTGTCCGGCATTGCATTCGGATAGTCAGCCAAAAACCGATATAACGTCGCCCGGCCCACACTAAGAAGCCGCGCTGCCTTTGCTTTATTGCCCCCGCTTTTTACAAGCGCTGATTTTACAATCTCAAGGTCAAGTTTCCGCGAGGGCCCACGAGAAGTTCCAAGGACATTATGTCTCTGTAGTTCAATGGGAAGATCTTTGGGTAAAATCATCCGGCCTCTGCATTTGACAATGGCAAACTGAATGGCGTTTTCAAGCTCCCTGACATTGCCCGGCCAATGGTAGTCCATCAACAGGGACACGGCGTCATCAGAAATTTCCGGATAATCTCGACTCCCATCCGTTACAATCCTGCTGAAAAAGTGGTCAATAAGAAGCGGAATATCGTTTTTTCGCTCTCTGAGGGGCGGCATGTAGATAGGAACGACATTGATGCGGTAGTATAGATCATCGCGAAAATTACCCCTTTTTACTTCGTTTTTCAGATCGCGATTGGCGGCACTAATAATACGGACGTCCACGGATTTGGTTTTCTCGTCACCCAACCGCTCGAATGTTCCTTCCTGCAGCACTCGCAACAGTTTTGCCTGCATATCCTTGGGCAAATCAATCACTTCGTCCAGGAACAGGGTGCCGCCGTTCGCCAATTCAAAACGACCTTTCTTATCACGCAGCGCCCCGGTGAAGGAACCTTTCACGTGTCCAAACAATTCGCTTGTCAACAATCCCTCGGGCAGCGCACCACAGTTGACCGGCACAAAGGGTTTTTTTGCACGAATGCCCTCGTTGTGAATTGCCGCAGCAACCAGCTCCTTCCCCGTTCCGCTTTCCCCCTGAATAAAAACAGGAACATCGACTTCTGCAACCTCCCTTATGGTTTCGAATAGTTCCTGCATCTTGGCATCATGTCCGATAATCCCCGCAAAGCTCTGATCTGTTTTCAGGCGCCGCCGAAGGGTGTTCAACTCGGTCATGTCTTCAAGAACAATGACCGCCAACAGTTGACCCTCATGGTCGAAGGGAGCAGCGCTTATAAGCAACTGCAGATCATTTGTTTTCCCGTCAACCAACAACTGAAACGTTGCCTTTTTCCTGTGTATTTGATTTCCTGAAAGAGCCTCAAGCGCTGTATTGCGAACCCCACAGGTGATACATTCTTCAGCAAACCCACATCCTTTTGGGTTCTTAAATGCATTCACGCATCTTAATGCTTCACCGCCGCGATGATCCATTACCTCTGCTTCGGAAATGCCAAAGGTCTGTTCCAGTACGTTGTTCACCGCCAAAATTCGTCTGTCACCATCAACGATAAGGACTCCGCAGGGAATCGATTCGAACAGGCTCTTTAAAAACCCTTCCTGATTTAAAAATCCTACAATCGGTTTCATTTTTACAAAGATACTCACCGTTCAAGGGTTTGGGGTTCAAAGTTCAACTCCTAAGGCCATTAACTCTGAACTGCTGGACCTGGAATGGTTGTCAAAGACAATAATTTATTGCTAAACATTCGTTTTTTCAAATGAGGAGCTTAAAGAAGAGTCCGTTGTATGTCAAGGGCAAATCAGTTTTATATCCATATCTTCCCTGATTCCGAGGCGCGTCAGAACAAAATCATATTTTACAGGATCATCAGGAACAAGTTGTTTAAAGCAGGATGTTATTTCAAGAGCTGTATTCATGTTCGCCTGTTTTTTTGCGGTAAGGCCCAACTTCAGACTTATTTTATGCATGTGAGTATCAAGCGGAATAACCAATTTTGACAAAGGTACATTCTTCCATCCTCCGGGATCAACTCTGTCTTTTCTGACCATCCATCTTAGAAAAAGATTCATTCTCTTACAGGCGCTTCCTTTTTGAGGCAAAGGGACAAGATGTCCGGGTTTGCTTTTTCCAGCAGTAAGCTGCCCTGTAAAAAAAATCATTGCCGGGATGACCGTATCATCATCCGGCGACATACCATGGGAAAAACATTTATTCAAAGAACCAAACTGAGCAATCACGCTTTTTATTCCCCAAAGCAATCCTGCAAGATGATCTCCGGTAGCAAATCTATGAGTAAAGCCTTCAAATGCTTTGCAAATAGATCTATAACTCAATTTCTTTATAAAAAGATAAGGAGATGGATTCATCATATCGAGCACAAATGAAACGCTCTTCAGTATTTGTTTCACCCTGCCGTACGCCAGTGAAGATGCTATCAGTCCGACGATTTCACGGTCTCTTATTTCTTTGTATAAATATAAAAATTCAAGGGGATCAGGATGAACATACCCGCGTCTGTTATACTGATTGTACAGGTTGTCGATTTTCTTTTTTAGTATTTCAGGTGTCATATTGATTTTTACTTTTTTATACAGTAGTTACTGCTCAACACATTGAATTGAATCCGGGTCAACTTAAATTTT
>MAXL01000363.1 GCA_001751005.1 Desulfobacterales bacterium S5133MH16 | reverse complement strand
GGTATTAGCACGTTTCAGAGGGGATGAATCGTTTTGTATAGATTTTAAACAGCGCTTTGAAGTTATGTTAAGATATATTCATGGGTCAGTAAAATACTTTGGAGAAAAACGCGCATGCCCTATGATGCGCAGTCGACTTGGATGGTTTGTCAAAGGATTGAAATGCAGCAGTAAATTCCGTGAGTCGATAAAACAAATTTCATCAGAAAACGAAGCCATAGATATTTTAAAATCATATATGAGATTTTTAGGTTATGAAACAAATTATTAATTTGCCCTGTAATTTTTTGAGAATGCACTATCATGCATTGCAAGTCCGCGCTTTGCTCTTGATGCTCGTTGCTCACCGAAAAAAGCGCAATTTATAGACATTCCGAGGTATACACTGAGAGGCATCATAAAAAAACTTGACTTTAACTATCAAGCAATGCAATATTTTTAAAAAATATTGCATTGCTTTTGCCTTGTACAAATTATTAGAAAACAATTTTATATCAGTCACCCATAAAAAGGAGGAAGCCATGAAGAAAAACTTGGAGCATAAAATTGAAGAAAACGTCGAGAAATTCAATCAAAAGCAACCTTACGAAAAACCGAAACTGGAGGAACACGAGCCGTTGGAAGAATCAACCGCATATGTATACTACTATTACAATTGGTAAGTATGATCCATACTTAATTTTTTCCTATCTCCTATTAAGGGGATAGGAAAAACATTTTGGTGTTTTCATTGCTGGGTATCTGGTTCTGGAGTAATTTTTTTATTGGATGGAGTCGCTTTTGCGGAGTTACCAGAACTATTCGTCTTGCCCGTCGTTTGGCGTTGGCGTTTCCGTTGCAGGAAGGGTTGCTTGATAAATTTTCAAAGAAAGTTGATCTACTTCTTTGCCGTCTGCCATTTTTTTTTCTGGATAGAAAACAAGGTTGCCTTATCCGCGGATTTTTACTATATTTCTACGGAAAAAGGCTGGGTTTAAATGTATGCCTTCACTTCGGCAGTCAATGGAAGCAGGGAAAGCTAAGGAATCATTGCTGGATAGTTCAGCAAGGAGTCGTCTGTTACGAAGTTGAGAAAGTCATAAGAGATTATGTTACGATTATTGAGTACACTTAGGGAATAGATCTTATGTCATATTCGTTGTCAAAAGAATATGTGTGGAAGGAAGTCGGGGGCCAAGTTGTTGTCCTCCATATTGAGACGGGACGTTATTATTCGCTTAATCACACAGGCAGCTTGATTTGGAAAGGACTTATGGACGGGCTTTCTCCGGACCGGATCATTGAGCGGCTTTGTTCCGTTTTTGATGTGGATAAATCGACTGCTAACAAGGATACCGAAGAAATGATCCGTGATCTTCTGACCAAAGAAGCTATCATAAACGATCAGCCCTTGTGAGATAAAGGGACTAAATGTTACGTGTTGTCTTTTTCGGTATGGATCTTGATGTTCTGGATGAATTGAGATCCTGTTCCGTCCACTTGGCAGGAGCTTATCTCCCACCTGCATCATATTGGATTCGTAAACATTTTGCCTCTCTGCTAAGACTCCACCCACGGATTCTTGAAAAATGTTTTGGAACTGTTGCAGTTTATGGGCATCTATCTGATTTTCTTGTAAAATATAATATCACGGCTCTGCAGAGTTCCGATATTAATGGCCCTGAATTTCTGCAAACTTTAACCAGGTTAAGACCTGATTTGGGCATCGTGTCCAATTTTGGTCAGATCCTTGGTGATCGGTTGCTTAACATTCCTAAGTATGGCTTTATTAATTTCTATCCCTCGTTATTACCTCGCTACCGTGGTCCCTCTCCATTAGGACACATTCTGCTGAACAATGAAATAAGTCCGGTGCAACCTGGCACCGTATGACGAAAAAAGAAAAGAAACAGCTCGAAGAAATGGAAAAACTTTTTTAAGATGAAAAAACATAGCTTCTATCTTGAACTGGGCGCTGCCGGTATTTGCTTAAAGTTTTCCTGCAGCCGTTTTGCCGCACAGGCTCGGCAGCACATTTTTCTTTCCAAAGATTTTAACGGTCGAATAGTGGGCAGCATTGAATACATGGAAGATGACTCTGTATCCCGGATGATTCGGGTTCCATGCAAGCCCAACGTGGTACACATAGCTAAGGAAGACCTGGGCAAAGGACATCAAACGATACTCCTGCGGATGTTTGATAAGTTCACAATTGCCCTCGACGTTCAAAAAAATAGGGTAACCGTTCGTTACCCTTCCGATGCCCCCATAAGGCTCATGCTTGATGATGTGCTCCAGGCTGCTCTACAGCCGATTCTTGACAGGCAAGGGGGCTTTATTTTACATGGCTCCTGTATGGTCTATAAAGGGATTGCTGTTGTTTTTATGGGAAATTCCGGTTCCGGAAAATCTACAACAGCCTTTAACTTAATCCGTTTTGGATTTCACTGCTATGCGGATGATGCTGTGTTGGTTACTCCTGTGGGCGATGCCCTATGGGCTTGGCCTCTGGCCCGGGAATTTTCCATTCGTCCTCTTTCATTCAGATTGTTTCGTGAACATGGTGTTCGGATTGGTGACTACAAAAAAGACGGAGAAAAATATTATTTCAGTCAAGATTTTGAAAAATATTCTGGTGCAATTATAAAACATATCTGCTTTGTTGAAGTGAGCGGTGAAGCTGAAACAAACATCATCTGCCTTAACCCTGAGGAAACCCTGCAAATACTGCTTCAAGAAAACAGACATTTTTCTTTTATGGGACGTCAATCTGCGAGGGTTTATTCCAAAACTTTGGCGCAAAAGGTCCCGATGCCTCTTAGAGCATGTGTCGGGATAAATTTGGATTCTCAAGGCAGCGCTTTAAAAAATATTGTTACAGGGCATGCTCCGCCTTCAGTAAAAAAATGCTCGGCAATAAGCTTTGATGTCGGCCGTAAACAAAAGATATCTCTGATTCAACGGGCATGGTCCAACGCCGGACAGGAACCTCTGGAGAAACTCATTCCCTTGTTGGGAGATTTCGACCTCAAGGTGTTCACATTGGCGCTCGGATTTTTTCAAACATACCCGCTTGCCCATATTGAACCTGTAGAGGCACCTTTTTCCAATGGTATTATTCCCCCAAAATTCGAGGCTTCCTGGCTGCGGGCGGCCAACTGGGTTGAAGGATGCCAAAAACTGTTATTGCTTACAGGCGTTGAAGTATTGGAGCGCTTTGCTTTAGCATGGATTAAGTCAGCTCCATTTATTTATCCGTTTTTGAAAGTTTTGACGTCTCTTGACCCTGAAAAATCTGAACAAGTTGAAAAAGCATGGAACCTCTATAAGGGAGAAAACTCTAAATCCGACAATAACGACAGTAAGAGTATCAAAATCCATTTGTCAAATTTTCAGAACGTTTTTGCACGGTCAAATCCGGCGTTTCAAGACTGGCGCAGTTCCCTTCTTTCGTCCAAAAACGAAATATCTCATATCTACTGCTGGATTACACAGGGCGAACACTTGGGCCGTAAGGATATGCTGGCGCTATTTAAAATTATCAGAAAAATTCCCATGTTGACCGTGGTCCCTGTAGGACTCAATAACAAAGATATTTTCACCACCCCAATCGAATTCGTACGATTTGCATTGGAATGTGGTCTTAGGCCAAAAATCTCCAGACTCACCCCTCTTTGTTGTCTTAGTAATGAAGATGCTAATTTTCTTCTTAATGGCGGGGCGTTTGAAAGGAGAACGAGGGAAGGAGAGGCTCGTTTGCCTGATAACAATATGTTCTGGCTGGAAAAACCGTATTCTGCTTGCAAGTCTTGTGGTTTTTATTCGCTTGGCTTTTGCCGGGGTGGTTTTTTTTCGAATAAATAAAGGAAGATCTTATTACAATGGCGAATGTTCTATTCACTACTTACTGCAACAGAAATTGTTGTTACTGTTTTGCCAGGGATAAAGTTGATCTCGGACAGGAGCGAG
>MAXL01000362.1 GCA_001751005.1 Desulfobacterales bacterium S5133MH16 | reverse complement strand
GGTCTGCCGTGGAAGTTGCGGACGAAGCCATCCAGCTTCTGGGAGGGTATGGATACATGGCAGAGTATGAAGTGGAGCGCTTTTACCGGGATGCCAAGATTACCGAGATTTATGAGGGTACAAAGGAGATTCAGAAAAACACCATTGCAAGTGCTGTTATCGGAAAGTTGAAGTAGAAAATTTAAAAAAGCGTAATCGTTCAGAGGTTCAAAGGTTCAGAGGTTCAGGGTTCAAAGGTTCAGGGTTCAGGAAATAATAGTTAATAAACAACGGTTAATAATTAATAATTAACAATTGATTATTAATTATTAGATCGGGGTTCAAAGGTTCAACTGTTAATGTAGTTAAAAGCAAAAATATGAAGAAATTCTAAAGCTATTAACCCTAAACCTCTGAACCATGAACGGTCACAACAAAAGGAGGGATTTGATGCTTAATATCATAAAAAAATCCATGTTAACCGGTATCGGCCTTGCTCTAATCGCAAAGGATGAGGTCGAAGATCTGGCCAAAGAGCTTGTAACTAAAGGCAACATGTCTGAAAAAGAAGGGATGAAATTTCTTGAAGAGCTTCAGAAAGATCTTCAAAAAAGGTATGAAGAAACTCAAAATAAACTTGAAGACAGGGTACAACAGACCGTTAAAGATTTTATGAAAAAGGCGGATGTTGTGACCGGAGACGAATTGAAGGGATTGAAAAAGGAGATAAGAGAACTGAAAAAAGCGATTAGCGAAGGTACGGACGCATCTAAATAAAGTGCCCTTTCCCAAACATAACAACATTCTTGCCCAATGTTGATGAATTCGTAAAAAGTGAAACGTGAAATGTAAAACGACTACATTTATTATATTAAGAGGTAATATTACACAACATATAGACTTTTCACGTTTAACTTTTTACTTTTTACTGAAATATCAATGTTTAGTATAAGAAAAATAGGCGTAGTCGGCCGAACATACCGTCATCTTGCCCGTTATCGTCAGATCTTAACGGTTTTTTTTAAGTATGGCTTTGGAGACCTGATAGAACTTTTAAAGATAGAGCAGTACATTGAAATCGGTCTTCAGCTGATTTCAAAAAATCGGCGCAGCCGTCTTGAAAAGATTTCCAGAGCGGAAAGAGTAAGAATGGCTTGCGAAGAGCTGGGGCCGACTTATATAAAATTTGGCCAAATTCTTTCCACCCGTCCCGATCTTGTGCCGGTCGATTTCATAAAAGAATTGTCAAAACTTCAGGATAATGTGCCGTCCAGCCCTTTTAGTGAAGTTAGTAAGATTATTGAATCAGAACTGGGGGCTCCACCGGAAGATATTTTTGAATTTTTTGAAAAAGCTCCCCTTGCGTCAGCCTCCATAGGACAGGTATATAGAGCAACATTAAAAGACGGCGAAGAGGTGGCTGTTAAGGTTCAGCGTCCCGGGATTAAAAAGATCATAGAAGTCGATCTTGAAATTATGCTACACTTGGCAACCCTTATGGAACATCATATAGAAGAGATGTCCCTGCACCAACCTGTTAAAATCGTTGAGGAATTTGCCAGAACGCTTGAAAAGGAAATAGATTATACTATTGAAGCAACGAATATGGAACGGATTTCGCGTAATTTTTTAAATGATCTTACCATCTATATTCCAAAGGTTTTTCGGGATACCACAACGGAATCTATACTGACAACGGAGCTTGTGGAAGGAATCAAGGTATCTGAAATCGATCGCCTGGAAAAAGCGGGGCTTGACAGAAAATTAATTACCGTTCGTGGCGCAGATATTGTTTTAAAGCAGATAATTAAACATGGCTTTTTTCATGCCGACCCGCATCCCGGCAATATTTTTATACTCCCCGACAATGTGATCTGTCTGCTCGACTTTGGTATGACAGGGTCTGTTGACCGGCGTACCAGAGAAGACTTTAGCGATCTGGCCGAAAGTGTGGTTACCCGGAATGAATCTCGGGCAACGCAGGTCCTTTTGAAATTAACCTATTGGGATGAAGATCCGGATATTCGTTTGCTTGAAAAGGATGTTGCCGATTTCATGGGTCGGCATCTTTATAAACCTTTAAAAGATATTAAAATTGGTAAACTGCTGAATAATCTTCTTGAGCTGGCTTTCCAGCATCGCCTCAGGATTCCGCCTGATATCTTCCTCATGCTAAAGGCTTTCAGCGCCATAGAAGGCGTGGGCCTCATGCTCGATCCGGACTTTGATATGATAAAGCAGGCAGCACCGTTTATAAAAGAAGTAAAACTTGCCAGACTGTCTCCCCGGAGGATTAGAGGTGATATCTTCAGACTTGCAATAGAGTTGTTTCAATTTGTGGAGAATTTTCCTAAGGATATACTATCGATCACCCGGTTGATCAAACAGCAGAAACTTTCTCTTAACCTTGAATACAAGGGTTTGGATAAAATGCTTTCTACATATGACCAGATAAGCAACAGGATATCCTTTTCGATTATAATCGCTGCGTTGATTGTCGGGTCGGCTCTTATTGTTATCTCCAAAGTGCCCCCCCTTTTTTACGACATGTCCCTTATAGGAATTGTCGGATTTCTGGCCGCTGCAATCATGGGGATATGGCTTCTGGTCGCTATATTAAGGAAGGGGAGATTATAAAACCGTATATCCCGGACCTTCCCCGCCTTCCGGGCACGTCCATGTTATATTCCGGTATGGATCCTTAATATCGCAAGTTTTGCAGTGAAGACAATTTGACGGGTTCAGTTTGAGCCGGCGCAGTGATGTGTTTTGATCCGTCTCGATTTCATATACATCACCCGGACAAAATCTGGTGCAGGGGCACCGGTAGGTCTTAAAACATTCCGTAACGCACAAATTCCGGTCATGGATGATAATGTGGCTGGGTTGATCCTCCCGGTGCATGGTTTTGGACAGATAGACGCCGGTAAGTTTGTCAACATACAAGACCCCGTCCAATGTCTTTTTTTCAGGGGTCGTGGGAATATCATCGTTGCTTTCCTTTACCGGCTTTAATGTTTTGTAATCTTGTTTGATGGGCATGTTATCATATACGCCCCGTCCCTTTGTGACATACTGAGCTCCCAAATGAATAAACTTAATCAGGCCTTTTTTTGAGAGGGCCTGTGAAAAATTTCTAACTTCGAAGATCTCTTTTTTTGCCCAGCTTTTTTCAAACAGATCATGATAGCCGCTAAGGGTTTCCCGGGTGAAATTGTTCTTCTCAAAAGCATTTATGATTGCTTCTGCCGCCAGCATGCCCGATTTCATGGATAAATGAATACCCTTTAGCCCAGGAGTATTCTGCATTGCTGCGCTGCCGCCGACAAACACGCCACCGTCAACGGCAAGTTCGGGAATTGTAAAATAGCCTCCGGTTGAAACCGTTCGGGCACCCTGTTCCAGGACCTTGCCGTTCTTGAGTATGTCGGCTATAAACGGATGCTGTTTGAATTTTATGAACTCGTCATAAATATCAAGGCTGGAGTCTTCATAGCAGAGCCCTGCGAGAAACCCCAGGGCAACCTTGTTGTCTTTAATTTCGTAAA
Source organism: Desulfobacterales bacterium S5133MH16 (assembly GCA_001751005.1). Taxonomy (GTDB): domain Bacteria; phylum Desulfobacterota; class Desulfobacteria; order Desulfobacterales; family UBA11574; genus S5133MH16. The sequence goes on along the minus strand of MAXL01000362.1, from coordinate 3,489 downwards.
TAAAGCCGCCGCCCGGCGGGTTCAGGCCCAGGGGATATCCAAGGGTATGAATTTCATTCCCCCGGCTGGAGGTAAAATAATTATCTTCAGGAAGCTGGATAACTTCTTTGATCCCGGTTTCAAACACCTGGGGCATTTTTCCGGAAAAGAGGTTCAGTTTTTGCGAAATATCCTGCATCAGGTTTCCCCTTGCTCCTTCGCAGAATACCGTAACCTTTGCCAGTAAATCTATGCCGGGCTCAAAATTACTTTTGGGTTTTCCGTCTTTCCCAAGGCCTTTATCACCGGTACGCACTCCGGTTATGGTTTTTTGATCTTTGGCGTATAGAACTTCCGTACCTGCAAAACCAGGGAAGATGTTTATGCCAAGGTCTTCGGCAATATTGCCAAGCCACCTTGTAAACTTTGAAAGACTGATAATAAAAAAGCCTTTATTATGCATGTATCGGGGGATAATCGGAATTCGATACTGTTTTTTGGGGGTTAAGAAGTAGAATTCATCTTCCGTTACGGTAGCTTCTATGGGGCACTTTATTTCCAGGAAGTCCGGGAACAGTTCCTTTAAGGCTACAGGGTTCAGGACAGCACCGCTCAACGCATGTGATCCGATTTCCGCTCCCTTTTCGATGAGTGCAACTTCGAGACTCATATTTTTCTTTTTGGCAATCTGCATCAACTTAATGGCGCCTGCCAGACTTGCGGGCCCGCCTCCGACAAACAACACATCAAAATCAATCTTTTCACGTTCAATTTTCATTTCAGTAATCCTTTTTGGCCCTTTCAAGATCCCTTTGCTGGTCGCGTCGTCTGATGGTCTCCCGTTTATCATATTTACGCTTTCCCCTGGCAAGAGCTATGGTAAGTTTGGCCTTTCCGTTTTGAAAATACACCCTTAAGGGTATCAGGGAAAATCCCTTTTCATTAACTTTGCCATACAGCTTCTTGATTTCATTTTTATGCAACAGGAGCTTTCTTTTTCTTAAGGGATCATGATTATCATAATAGGCAAAAGGATAAGCGGCGATATGCATCTGGTGAATAAAGACTTCGCCTTTTTTAATCCTGGCATACGAATCTTTAAGGTTAACGCGGCCGAGTCGAAGTGATTTAACTTCGGTTCCCAAAAGAACCATTCCTGCCTCATATGTGTCTTCGATAAAATAGCTGTGTCTGGCTTTTCTGTTTTCAGCTATAATTTTTATATGGTTTGTGCTCAAATTCTATTTTCACCTCAAACTTAAAACATTTGCAAAAAGGGAGAAAGGAAAGATTATATTCCGGTATATCCTGTTTCAAATAGAATCTTTCCGTAAGTACTCAGCACCAGTTCCGTGACTCCGGTGTCAGTAGTCTCTTTCAGAACCTTTTTGATAAACAGCCTGGCGTTTTTAGCATCAAGAGATTTTATTATATTTTTAACCACCGGTATTGACTGAGGATTCATGCTCAATTTTTCTATGCCCAGACCTAAAAGTATTGGTATGTTAATCGGATCACCCGCCATCTCACCGCACATGAAGAGATCCACACCCTTGTCTCTGGCAACATCGACAACATGTTTAATCATCCGGATGATGGCAGGATTAAGAGGTTGATAAAGATGCGCAACCTTTTTATTGACCCTGTCCACCGCCAGCGAATACTGAACAAGATCGTTGGTTCCTATACTGAAGAAATCTACATCCCTGGCCAACACATCCGCCAGGATTACAGCAGAAGGGGTTTCTATCATGATTCCGATCTTAACATTTTCGTTAAAGTCTAAACCCTCTTTGTCCAGAGAATCGGCAACTTCCCTTAAAATCCTTTTTGCATGAAGGACTTCGTCATAGCATGATATCATGGGGAATATAATTCTGACGTCGCCGAATACAGAGGCTCTTAATATCGCCCGTAGCTGGGTCTTGAATATATCCTGTCTTTGTAAACAGTACCTTATACCGCGAAGTCCTAGCGCAGGATTCTTTTCACCAGAATTGGAAGTATAGGAAACCGCTTTATCATCACTAATGTCCAGAGTTCGAATGGTTACCGGCTTGGGCGCCATTACTTCGATGACATCTTTATAGTTATCAAAAAGCTCATGTTCATCGGGAAAATCAGGCCTGCTTAGATATTGAAACTCAGTCCGGTAAAGGCCTATTCCATCTCCGCCGTAATCAATAACAGATACCACCTCTTCGGGGAGTTCTATATTACCCAAAACCTGCAGCCGGATACCATCTAGTGTTTCAGCCGGAATGTAGCTTTCCCGGGTCATAACCGCTTTATATGCTTCGTATCCGGCTTTTCGTTCTTCGAACTGAATCAGAGTCTGTTCCGTTGGATTAACGATAACGATACCGGCAGTACCGTCCACAATAATAATGTCGTCGTTTTTTATGATACGGGTTGCATTATCAAGACCCAAAACAGCAGGAATTTCAAGACTTCGGGCGATAATGCCGGTATGTGACGTCTTGCCGCCATGATCGGTGACAAATCCCTTGATTTTTTCGAGTTGTATTTGGCTGGTTTCTGCAGGGGAAAGGTCGACGGCAACAAGTATTACGCGTTTATCAATTGCAGCAATATCCACAACTTTTGCACCAACCAGATATTGCATGATGCTGCCGGATACATGTATAATGTCATCCACCCGTCCTTGCAGATAGGAATCTGTCATATTTCTAAAAATTGCCTTGACGTTCGAGACCACTTTTTTAAGAGCCCATTCGGCGTTTACCCGTTCTTTTTCGATGGTTTCGATGGTTTTGCCGTAGAGCATTTTGTCTTTGAACAGCACCTTGTGAGTTTCAAGAATGTGGACGTGCTCGCGCAACTCTTCAGGTGTTGTTTCAATGATTTCGCTGAGGTTATCTTTAGCATTTTTTACCGCAGCCTTGAACCGTTTGATCTCACTTTGCAAATTATCTTCGCTGATAAAGTATTTATCAACAACATCAACGCCTTCCCTGCCGACCAGGTATGCCTTACCGATGCAAATACCCGGAGAGGCAGTAATACCGCTGAGTTGCAATTCCGTTTCGTTTGTATTTGGCATTCCTGATTATTCTCCAAAGCCGTTTTCAATCAGCTGTGCAAGATCATTTAAAATGTCAATGTCCGATGGATCTTCAATTAATAAAGTTAATTTTGAATCTTTTATAGCGGCCAGGCTAAGAATATCGATAATTCTGGAAGCATCCGCCTTGTCTTTGTTTTTAATAATCCACACTTTTGATCTTGCTTTTTTAACAAGTTTTGCTATTTTTGCCGCCGACCTTGCATGAAGGCCAAGGGGGTATGTAATGGTAACATTTTTTGAAAGTCCAATAGCCGAGATGTTATTAACCATAAAAATTTTTACCAATCACTATGGTTTTTGTCAATCTGTAATCATTGACGGTTTCGTAAAAAGTCCAACTTCTGCGTTGTGCTGCATTTCGTAATCATTCAACGTACGAAAAGTACGTCTCATGATTACAAAATTTGCACGCCTTGAATTTG
>MAXL01000361.1 GCA_001751005.1 Desulfobacterales bacterium S5133MH16 | reverse complement strand
GCAAATTTTGCAATCATGAGGCGTACTTATCGTACGTTGAATGATTACGAAATGCAGCACAACGCAGAAGTTGGACTTTTTACGAGACCGTCAAACTTGTTTTGACACGAACAGCATCTATATATATAAACAGGAACATATATTTGTCAGGTATGTGAATCATCTATATTACTTACTATTATCCAATCATAAATTCAAGAGGACGCCATACAAAACATGTTTAATTTTTTGACCGTGAGTATCATTTTTATATTTGGTATGTGCATCGGAAGCTTTTTAAATGTCTGTATATACAGGCTGCCAACCTCAAAATCTATTGCAAACCCTTCACATTCAATCTGTCCAAGCTGCAGCCGCCGAATTCGATTTTATGACAATATTCCGGTTTTAAGTTATATCTGGCTTAAAGGCAGATGTCGTAATTGTAATGCACCGATATCTTTTCGTTATCCGCTGGTTGAACTGATGAACGGAATTGTTGCGGTGTCTCTGCTTTTTAAGTTTGGTCTGTCCCTGGAAAGTTTGGTATACTTTACTTTTATTTCATCACTAATTGTAATAACATTTATTGATCTTGATCACCAAATCATACCGGATATCATCACGCTTCCCGGAATCCCAATGGGCCTGATTGCCTCTTTTGCATTGCCAACAATGACATTAAAAGCTTCAGTGCTCGGTTTGCTTCTCGGAGGGGGGAGTCTTTGGTTTGTTGCATGGGCATATAATCTGATTGCCCACAGAGATGGAATGGGGGGCGGTGATATTAAACTTCTGGCAATGATGGGAACCATTATCGGCTGGAAAGGGGTGATTTTTACTATTTTTGCGTCATCAGTTATCGGTTCATGCGTAGGCATAACCATGATGCTGATCAAAAACAAGAATATGAAGTTTGCTATCCCCTTCGGCCCTTTTCTGTCTATCGGTGCAATTGCTTATGTGTTTTTGGGATCGCAATTTATAGCCTGGTACTTTAGTTAACCCGGCGGAAGTATGGAAAATCATCTATTCAATCGCCACTTTAAGAAACAAATCCCCCCGGTGACCGTCGGGTGTTATTTTGCCCAAACCTTTCAGCCGAAGCTTGCTCCCTGCTTGCACGCCGGCAGGGACGGTTACTCTTACCAGCCGTTTTTGAAATCCCCAGGGGATATTGACCAGCTTAAGCGTTCCGGTAAGCGCTTCAAATGAGGTGATGGTTATCGTCCCATAGAGGTGGGGATCTTTTCCGGGACCCACGGGTCGGATAACCTGCAGGCGGTGCGTTTTTCTTTTTGCAGTCACCTTGCGCATGTGGTCGCTGACACCGATCCCAGGTAAGGCAAGAAAAATCTTTAAAAAAATAATGCCGAAAATAAAACCGCCGATATGAGCCCACCAGGCAATACCGCCAGCACCCCCATGGCTCCCGGCAGCACTGATAAACTGGATAACAAACCAGAGACCTAAAAAGAAGAACGCCGGAATTTCAACAAACCAGGGGATAAAGATAATGGGAATCAGTGTTAATATCTTTGCATTGGGATAAAGAATCAAATAAGCTCCCATGACGCCGGCCACGGCCCCGCTGGCTCCGATGGTAGGTATATTGGAATGAAGATTAATGATAAGATGGGAAAGACCGGATGTTATTCCGCAAAGCAGGTAAAAAACCAAATAACGAAGCGGCCCGAGGCGATCTTCGATGTTGTCGCCAAAGATGTAAAGCGACCACATATTGCCCAGAAGATGCCAGAATCCGCCGTGGAGAAACATGAAAGAGAGCAAAGAGAAAAGCTGCTGGCCCGTAGTAAAATAAGAGGTAATCTGGGGGATCGAATAACGGGCGGGGACAAGACCATAAATATAGGTAAAACGATTTAAATCCGGAACCAGCGCTATCTGTACCAGATAGACCACCACGTTGATACCAATGATCGTATTATTGACAACCGGATAATTTTTAGAAGGTATTGTATCACGTACGGGTATCATATGACCTAATCAGCTGTCTGGATTCGCATACTAATATCCACGCATCCTGCAGAATGGGTCAGGGCTCCTACGGATATGATATCTACTCCGGCATCTGCCAGGGATTTAAGACCGCTTTTGGTTACATTCCCCGACACTTCAACAAGTGCCTTTTCATCAATAAAAGCTGCGGCTTCTTTTATCTGCTCTATGCTCATATTGTCAAGCATGATAACATCTGCACCGGCCTTCAGCGCGTCCTTGACCTGGTCCAGAGTGGATACCTCTACCTCTATTTTGACAAGATGGGATACCCTGGTTCGTATACGGTCAACAGCCTTTTTTATACCCCCGCAGGCAGCAATGTGATTATCCTTGATCAAAACACCGTCATATAGCCCCATCCTGTGGTTATGGGCTCCGCCCACTCTAACGGCATATTTTTCCAATACACGCCACCCCGGTGTGGTCTTGCGGGTATCCACAAGGCGCACCCGTTTATTTTTGAGTTCATCCACATATGAACGCACACAGGTGGCGATACCCGAAAGACGCTGAAGAAAATTCAAGGCGGTTCGCTCACCTAAAAGCAGGGCGCGGAGTTTACCCTTAACGGTTGCTATGGTTTCACCTTCTTTTACAAGATTGCCGTCAATATAAACGGGTATAAATATAACGTTGGCATTAAGGTGCTTAAAAACCTGACAGGCCACATCAAGACCTGCAATGATAAAAGGTTCTTTGGCGATGATGACGCCTTTGCCTTCAAGATCAGGATCCACGAGATTATCCGTTGTAATATCTCCCGAACCGATGTCTTCTTTCAGGGCTATTTTTATGAGATGCTCTGTTGAGTTCATGATAGACTCGGGTTAGACCTCAAGCTCTTTGATTTTATTCAGATTGGACAGCAGTTTTTGCTGTTTTTCAACAAGAAGACCGTGCTTTGCTTTTACTTTTTCCACCACCTCTACGGGCGCCTTTCTGAGAAAATCTTCATTGTTCAGTTTCTTTGAAACCGTGGCCGATTCATTAGTCAGTTTATTGATTTCCTTTTCAAGCCGTTCAATCTCCTTTGCAAAATCGACAATTCCTTCTAATGAAATAAAAATTGTGGCATCATTTACAACAGCCATTGCTGCGGACTTTGGTCTTTTAACCGCATTTCCCACAGATAAAGATTTAAGTCTGGCAAGGTTAATGATCATGTCCCGGTGCTGTTGTATGGTTTTCTTTGTTGATTCGTCCTGGGACTGGGCCGAAACGGCCAAAGATAATGACGGTGAAATGTTCATCTCACCCCTTATATTTCTGATGCCGGTTATTATCCCTGAGATAAGTCTCATATTTGATTCCGCTTCCTCATCCCGTTGTATGCTATTATCATTGTCGGCATATAACGGAAATGCTGCTTTCATGATGGATCCTTGTGTGCCCGGAAGTTTATGCCAGATTTCCTCTGTAATAAAAGGTACAAAAGGATGAAGCAAAACCAGTGTATCATGCAGAACACGCCACAACACGCTCAGGGTTGCTTGTTGCCGGTTCTGTCCCTCTTTTCCGTACAATGTCGGTTTAATGGCTTCAAGGTACCAGTCACATAATTCATGCCATACAAAATTATAAAGCAACCCGGCCGCATCATTAAACCGGTAACTTTCAAGCGCTTCGGAAACTTTGCCGCTCACACGATAAAGTCTGGACAGAATCCACCGGTCCACAAGGGAAAGCGGTTCGGTTGTTATGTTTTTATAGGATTTATTTAAGTGTGTCAGGGCAAAACGGGCGGCGTTCCAGATCTTGTTGATAAAATTACGGTAGCCTTCAACGCGCTTCTCAGACATCTTTACATCTCTGCCCTGGGCTGCAAAAGCAGCCAGGGTAAAGCGGAATGCATCGGTTCCATAGCGATCAATAATGCTCAAGGGGTCGATCACATTTCCTGTCGACTTACTCATTTTTTTGCCTGCTTCATCACGAACCAGAGCATGCACATAAACATCTTTAAAGGGCACATCCTCCATGAAATGGATACCCATCATCATCATTCTGGCGACCCAGAAAAAGAGAATATCAAAACCGGTAACAAGAACAGATGTGGGATAAAACAATTTTAACAGCGGTGTCTGATCCGGCCATCCCATGGTTGAAAAAGGCCACAGGGCGGAGCTGAACCAGGTATCCAGTACGTCTGTGTCCTGTACAAGATCTGTTCCGCCACACGCCGGACACGTTGCCGGCGTATCCAGGGCAACAATTATTTCTTGGCAGGTGTTGCAGGTCCATGCCGGAATCTGATGTCCCCACCATATCTGCCGAGAAATACACCAGTCTTTAATGTTGTTCATCCACTCAAAATAAGTCTTGGTCCATATTTCAGGAATGATTTTCGTATCACCGTTCTTAACTGCATCAATCGCTTTTTTTGCAAGGGGCTTTGTTCGGATAAACCACTGTTTTGACAAATTAGGTTCAATTATAGTCTTACACCGGTAACAGTGACCAATGCTGTGCTGGTACGGCTCGATTTTTTCAAGAAGCCCCTCTTCTTTAAGCGCGTTAACCACGACCTTCCTGCATTCGAATCGATCAAGACCTTTGAACTTGCCTGCTTCTGATGTCATCCGGCCGTCATCACCGATAACTTTTATACGTTCCAGATTATGGTGGTTTCCGATCTCAAAGTCGTTGGGGTCATGAGCGGGTGTAATCTTTAATGCTCCGGTTCCAAAGGACATGTCCACATATTTGTCTTTAATGATTGGAATGGTTCTGTTCATAAGGGGAAGAGTTACCTGAAGAGACTCGATGCCTTGGTAGCGCTCATCGTTTGGATTTACTGCTACGGCCGTATCACCCAACATGGTCTCAGGTCGGGTCGTTGCAACAACCACACCCCCTGTTCCGTCTGTAAAAGGATACCGAACATGATACAGATGACCCTCATGCGCTTCATGTTCGACCTCAAGATCAGCAAGTGCCGTATGGCAGCGATGGCACCAGTTAATAATGTAATTGCCGCGATAGATAAGACCTTCGTGGTATAGGTTTACAAAAACCTTGCGCACGGCTCTTGAAAGTCCCTCATCCATGGTAAAGCGCTCACGCTCCCAATCACATGAAGCACCAAGGCGTTTCAGTTGATTGATGATAGCGCTGCCATATTCACTGCGCCATTCCCAAACCGCCTCAATGAACTTTTTCCTGCCCACCTGATGGCGATCCATGCCCTCATCGGCGAGCTTTTTTTCCACAACATTCTGGGTAGCGATTCCTGCATGATCGGTACCGGGCATCCACAGAACATTATCGCCACACAATCTCCTGTATCGGCAAAGAATATCCTGCAATGTATTATTCAGTGCATGACCCATGTGAAGAACACCGGTGACATTGGGCGGAGGGATTACAATGGAATAGCATTTTTGATCGCTTTTTTCCTCGTTTGCCGCAAACAGTAATTCTTTTTCCCAGAAATCGTACCAACGTTTTTCAACGTCATGGGGTTCATAACCTTTATTAAGGAGATCGGAACTCATATCATATTACTCCATTATTCCCTCCGGGGCGTAGGCCAATTAGGGCGAAGCCCCTAAGTTGCGCATATCGCACGCAGCATCCGGATACAGGTAAAAAATTGAAAAGGGGATTATTGAATAATCCCCGACTGTTTTAACAGTTATTTTTTTGGTATGATCAGATTAATCAGGCAAAATGTAATTATTGTGCAAAGGGACGATCATTTTTCATTTCCCGCCGCATCTTGGAGCAGGATACTTTTTAATCTTTCTATTTCGCGTGTGACCGTTTTTTCAATGACCTCGACAAGAATACCATCGATCTTTTCGTAAAACATCTTTTTTATAACCCGCTCCAAAGCTGCTTCCATCTGTGCATCCGACACCTTTTCAGACTTAAGCAAATCCTCCGAAACATCTTCTTTAGAGTCGAGTTCCATGCCCAGTGAATCGACAAAATCATCACTCAGAGCCTGATCAATGGATGGCTCTTCGCCTAATTCATCATCTAATACACTAGGTTCTTCTAAAAGATCTGCATTTAAATCAGTAAGATCTTCTGCTTCCTGAGAGGTATTCACGGTTATATGGATAGGCTCGCCGATTTCCTCTATTTCTTGGGGGGTATCGCTCATTGCCTCGGTTAATGTTATGATCTCTTTTGATGATTCCACTTCTTGGGCGACGACGCCTTCCTTTTCATCTTCCACGTCTGGTTCGTCGGTCGCCTCCAGAAGGTCGATAATTTCTTCATCATCTTGAGCCATATCAATGGCTTCTTCTTTGAGTTCGATAATTTCTTCGTCTTCTGTGGATTCTACCCCTTCAATTTTCTTGTCGGGATCATTATTGTCCGTCATATCAACCCCCTGTTTACCATAACGTGCCGTACATCATAAACAAACACCCTATAATCGAGAAAAATTTACCACAGGGCATACAGTGTGTCAAGATATTTACTTTTTTGCAAAATTCACTTTTGATTTGGATTAACATGGAAAGGCAATCGGTTTAACAAAAAAATGATTTACAATATACCTGGCTGAATTATAAAGAGGAGTATGCGGTATTTTTTTATCGAACCATCGGAAGTTTCCGGCTCAACATCTATTATTACCGGTTCTGATGCCCGGCACATAAAAACCGTGTTGCGGTTTAAACCGGGCGATAAGATAGGCCTTTATGACGGCAGAGGGTTTGAATACCGGGCTGAAATCATCGCTTTTTCTCCAGAAAGCATAAACGTATCCATAACAGACAGCTTTCCTTCAACAGCCGAGTCACCGGTTCAAATTGTTATTGCCCAGGCGTTTTTAAAAGAAAAGAAAATGGACGGTCTTGTCCGGCAGCTTAGCGAACTCGGAATAACAAAATGGATTCCTTTTTTTGCCGAACGATCCGTTTCCAGACCCGATAAAAAACAAATCTCAGCGCGTACCCAACGGTGGAAAAAAATTGCGAAAGAAGCTCTTAAGCAGTGCAAACGCGGCCGTATTATAGAAATCGGTGAAACCGTATCCTTTGAAGAGATGCTGGATCTTGGAGAGTCTTTCGACTTAAAAATCGTTTTTTGGGAAAGTGAGTTTAAATTAGTCAATTCCGAATTGCCGAAACCCGACCGGCAAATTAAAACAATTTTTGCCGTGCTGGGTCCGGAGGGAGGATTGACCTCCCGGGAGATTGAAAGCGCCAGAAACCGGGGATTTGTTACCGCCGCACTTGGACCCCGTATCTTGAGAGCCCAAACCGCGACCATTGCAGCATCAGTTTTGTTGCAGTACATTTTTGGGGATATGAGTCAGAAAAATCTTGACAAAAAACAGTGCGTCTAATAGCAATACTAGCTTAATTTTAATACGCCGAGGTAGCTCAGTCGGTAGAGCAGGGGACTGAAAATCCCCGTGTCGGCAGTTCGATTCTGTCCCTCGGCACCAT
>MAXL01000360.1 GCA_001751005.1 Desulfobacterales bacterium S5133MH16 | reverse complement strand
TGATAGTATAATGGTAAACATAACATTTCCCGACGGCAATATAAAGAGTTTTGAAGACAGTCCTACAGGTTTGGATGTAGCGAAGAGTATTTCAGAGGGTTTCGCACGTAATTGCATCGCCATGCAACTCAATTCTGATCTTGTAGATTTAAATACAAAAATTGCCCAAGATTCCCAAATTAGTCTTATCACAACCAAAGATCCGGAAGCCATAAAAATCCTCCGCCATAGTGCTGCCCACGTGATGGCCCAGGCGATCTTGCATCTTTACAAGGATGCCAAATTAACCATCGGACCGGCCGTGGAAGACGGCTTTTATTACGATATCGATATGGAACCTGTCTCGGAAGACGATTTTGAAAAAATCGAGGCCGAAATGAAAAAGGCCATCAAAGCCAAACTCCCGTTTAGGCGGGAAGTGGTCTCAAAATCCCAGGCATTAGAGTTTTACAAAAACGAGCCGTATAAACTTGAAATGATATCAGAACTGGAAGAAGGAACGATTTCATTTTACAAACATGACGATTTTACGGATTTATGCCGAGGTCCGCATCTTCCCCACACAGGATTTATCAAAGCCGTAAAGCTTATGAAGGTTTCGGGCGCATACTGGCGGGCGGATCAGACAAAGGCCCAGCTTCAGAGAATATACGGCACGGCCTTTTTCACAAATAAAGAGCTTGATGAACACTTACATTTTCTTGAGGAGGCAAGAAAAAGAAATCACCGCAAAATCGGTATAGCGCTCGATCTTTTCAGTTTCCACGATGAAGCGCCGGGCATGCCCTTTTTTCATGCCAAAGGCATGGTTATCTGGAACGCCCTTTTGGATTACTGGAAAGAGGAACACAGGACCGCAGGCTATGTGGAGACAAAAACACCGATTATGCTCAACCGCAGCCTGTGGGAAAGAAGCGGTCACTGGGATAATTACCGCGAGCATATGTATACCGCTATGGTTGATGAGGATGAATATGCCATTAAACCCATGAATTGCCCCGGCGGAATGCTCCTGTACGGCATGAGGCCCCACTCTTATAAGGATTTGCCGGTTCGGGCTGCAGAAATCGGTCTTGTTCACAGACATGAATTGAGCGGTGTGTTGTCCGGTCTTTTCAGGGTCAGGGCATTTCATCAGGATGATGCCCATATTTTTATGACACCCCACCAGATAAAAGATGAAATTCTGGGGGTCCTTAAACTCGTAGAACGAATATGCGGCACCTTTGGACTCGGATTTCATCTGGAACTTTCCACACGTCCCGAAAAGTCCATCGGAACCGATGAGCAGTGGGAAACCACAACACAAGGGTTAACGTCTGCACTCAACACCTACGGACAAGATTATAAAATAAACGAGGGTGACGGCGCTTTTTATGGCCCCAAGATAGATGTGCATATAAAAGATGCGCTCGGCCGGACCTGGCAGTGCGGAACCATCCAACTTGATATGTCTCTGCCTGAAAGATTCAATCTTTCATATATTGACAAAAACAATGAAAAGCGTCGTCCCATCATGATCCACAGGGTTATTTACGGATCCATAGAGCGATTTTTTGGTATTCTGATTGAACACTTTGCAGGGAATTTTCCGCTGTGGATGGCCCCGGTCCAGACGGTTATTCTTCCCATAAATGATGACCTTGTAACCTATGCAAATGATATAAAAATAAAACTTGAAAAAGCCGGACTGCGCACAGAAGTGGACCGTAGAACCGAAAGTCTGAACAAAAAAGTTCGAGATGCTCAGCTAAATAAAATTCCGCTTATCCTGACCATCGGTAACAAGGAAAAGGAATCCGGGAACCTTTCTGTAAGGACTCTGGACGGTAACGTCAGGTTCGGTGTCACCCACGAAGAATTTTTAACCCTGGTTCTTTCACACATCAGTAAGAGAAAGCTTGATCTTGAGATTTTTTGAAGCTTAGTTGCTTATGCCCAAAAACGCCGGTGTCACAACACATAAAATCAAATGGTGCGATCTGCGCTGTGAGTATGCCGACTTTGCAAAGGTTGACGCTCTGGATGGATGCTGCCGAACTTTTCAGTCACTTTGGTGTAACAAACTTAAAAATCATGTAACCAAAAACGCACCCTGTGAAGTCTTGTTCGGCAAAAGACGACCCACAACCGGATTATAGAGCAGGTTTCAGGAAATAATAGTTAATAAACAACGGTTAATAATTAATAATTACCAATTGATTATTAGATCGGGATTCGGGAATATCGAGAAAAGATCTGGTCACTAATCCCTGTGAACTAAAAGAAAGAAAAGCAACTTCTCAATAAATTCTGGTGTATTATATGATCCTATTGACCCGGCTCCATAATTTATTGAAATGTTACAAAGAAAACCAATAAAGATTTGAACAAATTACACATTTTTTTTTATTACTGGTTTCCGATTCTCATTTACTGTCTTTTAATTTTCATTCAGTCTTCGTATCCCTCCATTAAAAGCGTCCCTGAATTGCCTTACATTGATAAGGTGCTCCATTTTTTCGCCTATGCACTTCTCGGCGCTCTTTTTTTAAGGGCATTTAAAACAACTCGGATAAAAAATAAATTAAAACTCGTATTGATACTCAGCGTTCTTTTATCCTCTCTTTACGGAATCAGTGATGAAATTCACCAGTATTTTGTTCCATACAGAGATGCTGATCTTATGGATGTTCTGGCGGACATGCTTGGCGGTATCATGGGGGTTTATATCTATCAAGCAATTGCCCGGAAGATTTCCGCCGGGTAAAAGAGCTGGACCACGTGCTTGATCGAAACCTGTCAATGATGAAGTTCTGTCACAGTTTTTTTTTACCTAATGATGCTCAATGTTGGAGTAAAACTTACCTAATTGTGCATTCCTGGATAAAACGGTCCAATTGAGATATCTGATTTGGCATCATTTTCCCAAATTGCACGCCTAATAACTTTGTTCTTAAGTTGCTAGATGAATTTTTACTGGCGGCATTGGAGGTCCAAACAATTTTAAACGGTACATTTCTCAAATATGTAAAACAGATACTATCTTTGATAAATAATACATCTAATTCAAATGGCTCGTTTGATTCGCCATTTCTATCGATATAACGAAAGGCAAGCCCGCCTTTGCTGATATTTATGATTTGACAATATTTAGCCACAGCAGCAAAAGCATTCCCATCCACGCTCATATCCTTGCTGTGTTCCTGTTTTGCGGGTAATGGCCTGATCATAGCAATTGCACCGCTTTTGACTTTGAATCGTTCGTGATCCCTGTACTCAACAACCTCTTTTTTGTTGGTCATATCTAAGGTTCCTGTTGTTGGATTTCACGGTATCATTTCCTTTGGACCTGATTTTATTTGAGCACTATTCAACATACGTGCCAAATTCTGTTTTGTGAGGATAAAGCGAAAAAAACCTTATTTTTATAGTGGGTTATGAATGCTTATTTGTAAGGGATTGGGAAGTATTTGTGGCAGATGGTATTAAAAAATGCACAGAAAAATGTGCATGATGCACTGTTTTATGTGCATGACCGCTGCGGGCTAAACGTTGTTTGCTGATTATTCGGGGTAGGAGAATATGGAATGATATAACCTATCCGAAAGGGGTCAATGAAAAAAAGCGGGGCCATCACTGGCCCCGCATGGAGGTCTTCTATATATTTCTTTATTACTTTTTATTTCGT
>MAXL01000359.1 GCA_001751005.1 Desulfobacterales bacterium S5133MH16 | reverse complement strand
GTCCCAGTCTCTGCGTCTATCTGGTCGAGAAGTTTAAGCTGCCGAGTTTCGGCTGATGACAAATCAGCCGAAACTTGAAATGATGGTTCCTGAGGAGGCTTTGGCCTTAATTCGGGCCGTTCTTCTTCCTCTGAAATACCATCCAAAAGCTTAAGACGCCAATCTATAGCTGATAACATCCTGTTCACCTGTTACCAACCTCCAGTTTCACCAGTTTCAGAACTTTTCGTTTTACGTAACAATTTCTTCCGTTCGACTTCCCTTTGCTCCGGTGTCATGTCCTTCAATCGTTGATATTCCTTGAGACGTCCCTTTAGAAGCCGGACCGCTCCTGTCGGAGTTTCTAAAGCCATTGCCTTTGCGTCAAGCAAAATCTGTTCGACAACTGGATCCAAAACAGTTACAGGTCTGCCCTTGCTGTCAACTTGGGGGATACCTAATTGGTCTGTCATTTGTTTTTTATGCCTGAAGACTATGGCCTCAGCTTGTTTCTCAAATTTTTCTAAAGCTTTTTCCTTTTCTTTTTCGGAAACTGCGGCTTGCCTTTTTGTTCGGACTTCTTTCTGTGTCTTTCGGTCTTCTTGCTGTTGCCAATATTCAGGCGACCTAAAATCTGTTTTGGTCACAACATTCCTGCCGAGTTTTTCGTCAAACCCTTGCAAAACAGCACCTGTCTTTGGGCTTCTATACGTAGTACGTATAGCCCCGTCCTTGTCGAGTAAATTGAAAAGAAGAGCTTCTTCTCCAGCGGCTGTTGTATGCACTTCTCTCTTCATTAATTCTTGTCGATTGTGAATAAGCCTCTTCTGTTCCGCAGCTTGGTCAATTTCGCGATACGCACTGCTAAAGCCTTTGGCCATTTTAATAGCCTCACCATAAGGCACTGCGTCTGCGAGATATTCCTCGCCTGTGGCCTGTGCTCTCATTATCCATTTCAGTGGATTTTGCGAAGAAACTCCAACGTACTCTTGGCCATCTGGCATATAATTATAGATATCCGCAAGAACTCTCGCCCCTTTTTCATCTTGCCCCCGCCCCGCGTATATTTCAGCGGTCGAAATCATGTTGTTTATTTCCGATTCCGCAGCTCTCTCTTTTTTTTTCTGCAAATCAAGTTTATCTTTTTGATATATAACATCCCGGTGTTGTATATCCTGTACCTCAACTTGTGCATCTAGCCAGTCAGAATAATTGAAATCAGAAGATTCGCGATTGGGCTCTGTGCTTTTAAGCAACATCGGAATGTATTTTTCGCGGTTGGCTCTACTTCGAAAAAGATCAGTTTCTTTTTGTTGCCGGCCTATATGCTCCTGCACTCGCATAAAACCTGTTGCAAGGCCCATACCATCTGCCATCGTTGGACGACCCCATCTATCAGGCATCTCATATCCTCCTTCTCACGATAAAAAATAAGCTGCTAAACCTATAAGACCAACCCCAATCCCCACAGGTCCCGCTGCTGCCGCTATTGCTGCACTTGTCGATCCCGCCGCTGCACCTACACCCAGCCCTTTCGCAATTGTATATCCAGCCATGCCGTATCCCGCACCAGCCCCCAATGCTCCACCCGCTGTTTTGCCAGGCGGTATCTGTTCAGTTCTTTGGCCAGGTCGCAAAGCCGATCTCGCTGATATAGCTTTGCCAGACAAATTTTGAGATTTATCGTAAAACCCACCGGCAGAGCCGACCCTTGGCACTAATCCATAATTCATAGCTTGTATCTCCTAATAAGTTATAACATAGCATGACGCAATCTTTCGTAACTTTCCTTTTCTGCACCAGTCCTGGCCTCCGTCTTTGCAAAACCCATGGCTTTTGCTCTCGCTGTAGTCATCCCGCTAAAGTCAAGTTTTTTTGCTGAAAGCCCTCGTTTGGCAGCATTTCTGCGAGCCGTTTCTTCAGCAGACGCAAAACTTTGTGTTACATCTGCCCCTGCCAAACTCATGGCCTCTCTCGGGTCAACACCTTCCAAAGCTTCCTGATAGTATTTTTCCCGGACAGGAGCTTTCTGTGAAATACCTGTAAGGATATCGCTTATTTGCGTTTCCTCCAACCCCATTCTAGAGCGTTCTAAAGCTGTTTGATGGGGCAATAATTCTGTTGCAGACCCAATCTGTGACGTTTCCAGTCCCATCCGAGCGCGTTCCAGATCTGTCTGATATGGTAACAATCCCGTAGCGGCTCCAATTTCAGACGTTTCCAGCCCCATCCGAGCGCGTTCCAGATCTGTTCTTTCTGATAATAATCCTGTAGCAGTTTCTATCTCTGCCGATTCCAGCCCCATACGCGATTGCTCCAATGCGGTTTGTTGTGCAAGCATATTTTGGTTCGCCTGGACTATATTCTGCATATAATCCATTTCGCTAGCCTGGGTATTGGGGTCATATCCTTCGACCTCTCCCCTATTCATTGTGATAATTTCCGGTCTACCTTCTCCGGCTGTTTCTGCGGCAGGCAAAGCATCTAATTGTGCTTGATAATCATCTATCATCCGCTGACCACGTAATGCACCCCAAGATCCAGGTCTGTAGTCATATGATCTCCTGAGAGCAATTAAATTTTCGAGCCGTGTACGTTCTTCCGCGTTTGCAACAGATCCGGTCGGCTCAGACGGAAGATCTTTTTCGTCCACCCATTCTCCGTTAACAAACGCCCCTGATACGGACTCAGTAGGATCATACAAAACGCCATACTTAAACATATTGAACATTTGGCCAGCCCATTCTTGTTGGCCCTGAGATAGTGCGAGCATTCCGGCATTATACGTTGAGTCAATAGTCGTTGTCGTTGTTGCAGGACTGCCACCTCCCAGACACCTGACTATTTCACCATCATAAAAAAACACGTCTTCTTCTATTGTTTTGTTCGTGGCCATACAAATAACCACTCGTTTGTATATCTTCATTTTAAATTTTCCCTTAGGAAATAGGTTAAGACAAGAGGTTCGCTATGTCCCTTTTTCGAATTCCATGCAGCCGAAGGAATCTCTCCTGCCGTGCTGAACCCCATTTTTCGCGCAAACCACAAAGCTCTATGGTTGGACTTCATAATTTTCCCAACAAAAACGTCAAACAAACATTCTTTTGTGTTTTTATTTGATTTTATTTTTATCAATTTCCCTAAAACTTCTCGCGCTACGGTTGCTCTTTGCCTAGAAGATAACCAACTCCGAAAAGATGTAAAATGAATACTAGCACTTTTATCCTTAACTTCGTTTAGTAGCCCAATACCGGCAAGAGCCCGGTTTGCAAAAATTACATATAAAAAATTCATGGGATGCTGCATTGCTCTTAGCCACTCATCCCGTGTTGGGATCAAATCATCGTAAAAAAAGTCTTCGGCCACATGGTCCTTAACCATGCGATCATACAACCCAAATATAAATGAATCTTTAAACGTCCTGACCCCATCAACTTTACAATACGGAAAAATCTGGACGTCTAAGTCAGCAGGGGGCTTTACAGGTAGCATCGTCGCTTTCCTTTTCTTGCCGCAACTTATTCAACTCAATTTTAAGCATATCTACTTCCATACTTAGCAAACCAATTTTTATCAATAATTGCTCCGCCGAGATTTGTGCTGGTTTTTCATCCATAATTGTACTCCTATCAAAAATGTAGTCTAACGCCCAGTCGGTAATTACGAACAACACAACCGACTTGCGTCCCTATAAAAAAATATTGCCAGTATCTGCGATATTTTTGGGGCAAAACATAGGCAACACCAGTATGCAGGAGAGTTGTTGATAAAAAATATAAATCAACCTTAGTCTGACTCGGATACTTCCCCAAAATAGGATTTAACTCAATATGCCTTGGATTTCGTGCAATTTCTTTAGTTTGCAACCAATCCATTACTTGCAACGCCATGAATGTTGCCTGATATGCAGTGTCTCTTTTTGTCCACGCATCAGCATAGCAAATTTCTGCCAACCCAAATATAATCACAAAAAATAGCAGCAAGCTCTTCATTCTTTCGGTCTTATTTTTATTTTGTTAAGCGCATCTATGTCACGGTCTGTAAGTGCAGGGAAAAGTTCTCTGCCACCTTTTCCCGTGTGTTCATGGCGCTCAGCTACCTTCCCTTCAGTTCGATCTAAAAACTCTTTCTGCGCTGGAACTACTCCCTTCCTGGCGGCCCTCAGCATCGCCTTATACACTTCAGCCCTGGGAACGGCAGAATTTTTCTTTCGCAGGTCCAACCCTTCGGACAAAATGTCATCCAGCTCCGCTGGGGTAAAATGGAAATACAGCGTACGCTGTTTAAGACCTAGGACTTTAGCCATCTCAGCTTTATTGGGAAAATCATTGTCCCAGCTGGCAAGATATTTAAGCAACTGTATTCTATGCTTTTTCTTAGCTTTCATAGGGCCGTTCCGTGAAGTTCTGGTGAAGTATTAAAAAGGCCGCAGACCAATTCCACGGCCCCTTACAAAGAAGCAAAAAAATACGAATAAGATTTGTATACAAACATACATTTTTGTTGTCAACAAATTTTGGCAAGATATAACCACGGCTACATCCCCACACTACTCTTTTTAAAGCAAATTTAGCAATAACTTCAACAAATTACGTACCATTCTTAAACCATTACTTTATACCAAGTTGGTCAAACATAGCCAAGTTGGTCAAACATAGCCAACTTTTTTACCGATTTTGGCAATTACTAAGCTAACTGTTTTCGCAATTCAACATATTTTCTTCTTGTGATTCCAGCTTGTTATCACCTTTTTTTTGGTTATTTTGTACGAATGGCATAAGAATTGCGATATATTTTTGCAACAAAAAAACTTTTAACTTTTTCAAAAAAAGAAGGAGAAAAAAATGGAACACTTCACCGCAATAAAAAAGGTACTGGATGAACTCGAATCGGCAAACAAAAAATATCCTTCATTTCGCTCAGCCCATGAAGGATATGCAGTCATAAAAAAAGAGCTGGATGAGCTATGGGATGAAATAAAAACAAGTAAGCAATCTCAGGCAAACTTGCTTATGGTCAACGAAGCTGTCCAGGTAGCAGCCATGTTAATTAAATTTATAGAATCACTTTATGAGGATAAGATTAAGGCAAGTAAACAATTTCAGACAAAGAAAAAAATGAGAATCATAGACGAAAAGGAAAAGGACAGTATCATTAGGTCGATGGAAGACTGCCTGAAAGCGAGAGAACAGCTTATTAACGGCCTTATCAATGAAATAGCCGACCTAGAAAAATTATTACAGAGTAACGAACAAAGCATTTGCTTAAATAATGTCCGTTTATGCGCAATGTTTAATAAATAACCAACAATGGGATAAACCATGAAACGAAAAAAAATAACCTTGGCAATGAAGCAAGAAACAAGGCTGTCTATTCTAGAGCAAGAAAGAATAAAAAAAGAACAGGCACGAAAAAAGAAAGCAAGGAAATTAAATCGTGTTTTAAATGGGCAAAATCGCTAAAATTGATATGTTTTTGAACGTCGGAAGATGTCCGACGTTCAAAAACATTCACCTTTTAACCATTCAGATTTCCTTTCGTTTCCTTATGTTTTCGTTCCTTTTCTGTCAGCCATCCCTTTATAGTTTTGAACATAGCTTTTTTTGTTCTACGTGTCATCCGCTTAATTTGTTTCATTTTCGATTCCTTACTCGTGCCCGTTTATAACGAATTTTTCCTCTTTTTAACAAAACATAAGCGTACATCTCTGAACTCCCGATCAGCTTTGCTATTTCCATACATGTCAAATTCGATACGTCATTTAACGCAGCCAAATTCTTTTGAATCTGCGTATTCCCACGCCAACCTTTCGACTGGCACAACAAACCCCATAATCTCATATATTTACCTATTGTTTGGCATGAAAAGCCTAAAACATCTCCGACTTTGCGATAGCTTCCTTTTTCTGCGTACAGATCTACCAGCATCTCCTGACTGGTTTGAT
>MAXL01000358.1 GCA_001751005.1 Desulfobacterales bacterium S5133MH16 | reverse complement strand
TGCTCGCGAAGCTTTTTTTAAAAGAAGGAGATCCCCGATTCGAGCACGTTTACGGGGCCATGGAAGAAAACGATCTGATTCCTTCGGTAATGGAATTTACCCGATTTAACCGGGAAAAACGTGTGGTAATGGAAAAATGCGGGCATATCGATCCGGAAGACATATACGACTACATTGCCCAAGGCGGATATTCAACCCTTGTCAAGGCCTTAAAACTTAATCCCGATGAGATCATCAAAGAAGTCCAGAATTCCGGTTTGAGAGGAAGGGGCGGTGCGGGATTTCCCACGGGCAGAAAATGGGAGCTGGCGAACCATACCGGAGAGCAAGAAAAAATAGTCATCTGTAACGCAGACGAAGGAGACCCCGGCGCATATATGGACCGAACCATCCTGGAAAGCAATCCCCACCAGGTTATCGAAGGCATGGCCATTTGCGCGTATGCGGTGGGCGCAAAGAAAGCCATCATTTATGTCCGGGCGGAATATCCGCTTGCCGTCAAAATCGTCACAAAAGCGATCCGGCAGGCAACAGAACTGGGTCTTTTGGGAAAATCGGTTTTGGGAAGCTCGTTTGATCTGGAGATTGATGTGTTTCGGGGATCAGGAGCGTTTGTCTGTGGTGAGGAAACGGCCCTGATCCGATCCATTGAGGGGTATAGAGGCATGCCCCGGCATCGTCCGCCGTATCCGGTTCAAAAAGGTCTGTGGAACAAACCCACGGTAATTAACAATGTAAAAACCCTGGCCTCGGTTCCTCCTATTCTGGATCACGGCGCCGATTGGTATAGGGAAATCGGCACCGAAAATACTCCGGGCACCGCTATTTTCTCCGTGGTTGGCAATGTGGTTCACGCAGGTTTGGTAGAGATACCCATGGGCGTGTCTTTACGATCCCTTATTTTTGATATATGCGGCGGTATTCCGAATAACAAAAAATTCAAGGCCGTTCAGATCGGCGGACCGTCCGGCGGTTGTCTTAATGAGGATTTTCTGGATACCCACATTGATTTCGATTCTCTAACCGAAGCCGGGGCAATGATGGGATCCGGGGGCATGGTGGTCATGGATGAAGATACCTGCATGGTGGAGGTGTCCCGCTATTTTCTTGATTTCACCCAAAACGAATCTTGCGGGAAATGCACATTTTGCAGAATTGGGACCTACCATCTTCTTAAAATACTGGAGCGGTTAACAAGAGGTGAAGGTAAAGACGGCGACATTGAACTGCTGGAGACGCTGAGTAACGATATAAAAGCAGGGTCCCTTTGCGGGCTGGGAAAAACCGCCCCGAATCCGGTACTTACTTCCATTAAATATTTCAGGGAGGAATACGAAGCCCATATTTATGAAAAACGCTGCCCGGCCCTGATGTGCCGTCCCATGATCGCCTTTTATTTTGATTTGGACCTGTGCGCCCGTGGCTGCGATGCCTGTGCCACATGCTGTCCGGTGGAGGCTGTATTTACCACCAGCAATCGAAAGAAGGGGGTTGACCAGGAGCTTTGTGTAAAATGTGGTGAGTGCATGGTGGCCTGCCCGCCGGAATATGATGCGGTTCGAAAGGTATCCCCTCCGCACCTGGTTCCCCATATCGAAAAGCCGCCGGAAAAAAAGAAAAAAGAGGACTAGAAGGTATGCCTAACTTCCTGGTGGATAATAAAGAACTTGAGGCAAAACAAGGGACAACCTTGCTTAAGGCCTGCCTCGATAACCAAATCTATATCCCAAACCTCTGCTACCTGGAAGGCATTGATCCCCCTTCCGTGTCGTGCCGGATGTGTTTTGTTGAAATCGAGGGTGAAAGACAGCCGGTAACCTCCTGTACCGTTTTCGTCAAAGATGACATGGTTGTTAAAACCGACACCCCTGCGGTACGTCAATTGCAACGAACCGCTCTTCGGCTTCTTTTGTCGGTTCACCATGTAGACTGTAAGAATTGTCAGGCCAATAAAAAATGCGAATTGCAGCGAATGGCAAAATTTTTAAAGGTAGGATTAAAGCTCAAAGGCCTGGACATACACCTAAGAGAAATAGAGATAGACCAGAGCCATCCTTTTTTGGATTATTATCCCAACCGATGTGTGTTGTGCGGCAAATGTGTACATGTGTGCCGTGAAAAGAACGGCCAATCTGCTTTGACTTTTTCAAAGCGGGGATTTGATACGGTAATAAGTTTTTACGGCGTAAAGGATCTGTCAACACTTGAGTGTGAAAACTGCAATGCCTGTATTGATATCTGCCCGGTGGGCGCCCTTGCGTTAAAGGAAACCGCTCACAAAGAAGGAGAGGTTTAAGGGCCTAAAATCGAAGCAAAATCCGGCGTAATCTTGTGGAATTTATTATTTCCCGAGGTCCTAATCAAAACCGAAAAGCATAACTCGTGAATTGCGGGCAATAAAAAACCCTTTTATGCCTGTTCTAAAATCCTAATGACTTTGGGCTGGTATTCGTCCCTTTTGGCCAGCTTGTTTGCCATTGATCTCACGAATATAATTGTAAGTCCGAAAAACAAGAAAGCGATAATTGCCGATAATATTGACGGGTTCAAGTTAACTAAAGGAGCCATCTTCTGACCGATAAACGCACCGGCGATCATGATTAAGATAGGCAGCACGTAAATCAGGAAAATGGCTTTTAACAACGGGGAAGTTTCAAAGCTAAGCACGACCTTCTCACCAACCTTTGCTCCGGCATAATTGATCGCTTCCACTTCCATTTCCTTGCCCCCGCCCAGAACATTACAGGAACCCCGTGCAGCACACGCTTTACAGGCATGGGTTTTTGTCGTTTTTACCCATGCTGTTGTGGAATCGATCTTAGTTACAATACCTTCTTCAGTTGCCATAGTACCAGACTCAAAAATTTCATGAAGAATATCAAATAATATATCCTTCCTGAATAGGCAAACAAAAAAGCCTTCCTTTTCAGAATGCTAAACACCAAACACTCTATGAATTCGACTTTTTGCGAATTTATCACATGTTACACTTTTTGTTTAACAGTCAAGAATCATTTTCAAAGAACTGCTGAAGAGTCAGGAACAAAAGAAAAGTTCAAAGCACGGAAGCATAAGGGAGCGCGGTTCCTTATGGAGTTCTGGTGTATTAAATGATGATGTTGACCCGACTCCATAATGTATTGAGAAGGCACTTGATGAATTCGTAACAACTTGAATTCATATCATTTTAGGGTTTACAATTTAGGTTAAAATTGATTACGGCATCACTTTTCAAGTGTCATCTGAATATAATGGCAGGGACATTCTTTGGCACATAGACCGCATCCCTTGCAAAAATCCAGGTCAAATTCGTATCTGCCGGTTGACGGCGATATCTTAACGGCATTGTCCGGGCAGTACATATAGCAATTGCTACAATAGAAACAAAGACCGCAACTGAAACAACGCTCAGCTTCTTTGATAATATCCTGGTGATCAATAGACGGATAAATTTCTCTGAAATTCTTCAGCCGCGTGTGGATTGAGACCGCCTTTTTGCTGAATCGTTTTTCGTGCGTGTAATAGTAAGTATTTAGATCCTTGGAGTAGATCACCGGTGGCGGTGCCAGTTGGCTTTCCACATCCCCTTCAATGTAGTCTTCAATAGCGGAAGCGGCTCGCAGACCCTGACCAATGGCAACAGCAACGGTTTCTAAGCCAAGAACCGCATCACCGCCGGCAAAAACACCGTCTATACTGGTCATGAGGTTTTCGTTGGTAGAAATCCATTGATCGTTTTGCTTTTGAATTTCGATTCCATCATAATCGACCGCCTGACCCGTTGCCATGATCACCGTGTCTGCCGGATAAACCGATCCTGATCCCTCGATGGGAACCGGTCGGACCCGACCACTGGCGTCGGGTTCCTTTAACTCCATCTGCTCACACAAGAGACCGACAACCCGGTCCTCGTCGGTAATGATTTTCAGCGGATTGGTATGATAACGAAACATGATGCGCTCTTCCATGGCCTCATCAATCTCAGCCGTTATGGCAGGCATTTCCACCCGGGTACGGCGATAAAACACACTTACATTGGCCCCCAGCCGTTTTGCCACCCGGGCACAGTCCATGGCCGTGTTGCCACCGCCGACAACTATAAAATCCCGACCGACTTCTACTATTTGACCGCTGTTGATCAGTTTTAAAAATTCCACACCGGTAAAAACGTTTTGGGCATCTTCACCGGGAATTTTTATAGATGTTCCCATCTGGGCACCCAGACCGAGAAACACGGCATTATAATGCTGGGTCAGATGATCCATGGGAATATTGACCCCAATCTTGACATTACATTCCAGCTCAATACCCAACTCCAGTATTTTATCAATTTCTTGCTTTAAGATGTAATTTGGCAGACGATAGGACGGAATACCATAGCGCATCCACCCACCGGGCTCACTATTTGCTTCATATATTTTCACCTGAAACCCTCTTTTGGCCAGGTGAAAGGCACAGGAAAGGCCGGCTGGCCCGGAACCGACCACCGCCACTTTCTCTTTTCTTTTGGAAATAAGTTTTTTATGCTTCAGATTATACTCCAAACCATAGTCTCCCACGGCGCGTTCCGCGCTGTTTATGGCCAGAGGCGTATCAAAGTCCCGGCGATTACACCCCGCCTCACAGGGATGGGGACACACCCGGCCGCAGGTTGCCGGCAAAGGATTGGTGCGGGTCAACACATGCCAGGCCTCTTCATAGTCCTGTTTTTCAGCCAGGACTCTTAAAAAGCCACGAATATCATTCCCGGCAGGGCAGCTATTGGTACAGGGCGGAGTTTGCATGATATTAACCGGCATGAGCGTCCGCCACGACCCGGTCTTGTAAGGAACCACTTTACGCAAATCCAGTGCTAATCCTAAAGGCAGCTTTTCCATTATAAGTTAAACCTCTCTATGTTTTGGTTGGCAATTTTCTGAATCTCGGCCACTTCCTCTGTGGGCACTCCCTTTTTAAACAGAAATCTGAACCTGCCTTGCGGTTTCAGATACTCTTCCACCGGTACTTTGACCGGAATCTTTTGGACATTGGTCACTTTACCATCGATGATTTCAAATATCGGGAACAAACCGGTATCCTTGGCCAACCGGCAAATCTTAACCGTGAGATCTCCGGGATGTCCCCATCCCAGGGGACAGGGCACCAGGATATGAATATATTTGGGTCCCTCAATGGAGAGTGCTGTTTTCACCTTGCGCTGCAGGTCTTTAAAATCATCCACCGTGGCCGTCGCCACATAGGGAATGCCGTGATCGGCTGCAATTAACGGCAGGTTTTTCTTGCGGGTTTTGTTGCCCATGGGCGTTGTGGAGGTCCATGCGCCATAGGGGGTAAAGCTGGAACGCTGAACCCCGGTATTCATGTAGGCTTCATTGTCGTAACAGACATAAAGCACGTTATGACCCCGTTCAAACATACCGCTGATGCACTGAAAGCCTATGTCCGCCGTACTGCCGTCGCCGGCCTGGGCGATGATATTCACCGGTCCCTTTTTCAACGCCTTATATGCCACTTCCACGCCAGATGCCACTGCCGCCGGGTTCTCAAAAAGACTGTGTAAAAAGGGTATGCGCCAGGAAGGATCCGGATAGGGTGAACTAAAGACCTCCAGACAACCCGTTGCAACACAGGCAATGGTATTTTCACCGGCAGCATCATGCACCAGACGGGCAGCTAATGCCTGGCCGCATCCGCCGCAGGCTCGATGGCCGCTGGCAAACAGATCTTTTTTTTCCACCCTGTTGAGTTCTTCAGCTTTTTCATTCATTATTATAAATCCTTATCTGATATAAGTTCCTTTTTTAACCCTAAAAATTCCAGTTCTACCGGTTCTTTTTCAACCCTTTCAACCATATATCGCAAATCGTCCGAGGTTATGTTGCGGCCTCCGAGGCCGGCAATAAAACTGCTGATATTACGGTCTTTTTTCTCGGCCCGGGGAAAAGACCAGCGGATATCGCTGGCCAAAATGCCGCCTCTTCCGAGTGAAATACACTTTTCCAGCACAACAATGTTCATTTTGTCTTTCAGAATGTTGTAAATCTCTTGCCTTGGAAAGGGACGATAGGAACATATTTGCAAAAGTCCGACCTTTTTTCCCTCCTCCTCTAACTGGTCGATAAGGTCCTTAATGGTGCCGACCACAGAGCCCATGGATACAATGGCCACGTCAGCTTCTTTGAGCTTGTATGTCTTGATAAAACCGCCGCTGTCTCTGCCAAAAGTTTTGGCAAAATCAGCACTGACCTCCTTTATGGTCTTCTCGGATTTCTCCATGGCCCGGTGCAAAATATAGCGAGTCTCCATGTAAAAACGCGGATCCGCATATAGACCGATACCTCTCGGCCACCGGGGATCCACGATATGCCTGGGCTTAAAGGGAGGCAGAAAATCGTCCACTTGTTTTTGCTCGGGAATATCGACCGGTTCAAAAGCATGGGTAAGAATGAAACCATCCATACAGACCATCACCGGCAGGAAGGTCTGCTCAGCAATTTTATATGCCTGGATATGTAAATCCGCAGCCTCCTGGTTGTCTTCGGCAAAAAGTTGAATCCAGCCCGCATCCCTAACTGCCATGGAGTCCTGCTGATCGTTCCAGATACTAAGGGGTGCGGATATGGCGCGATTGGCACAGGTTAACACAATGGGCAGGCGCATCCCGGAAATGCAATAGATCACCTCGGCCATTAACAACAATCCCTGTGATGATGTGGCCGTGTAAGTCCGGGCGCCGGCCGCACTTGCGCCCAGAACAACCGAAGCTGCGGAAAATTCACTTTCTACATTAACAAATTCCGCATCCAGTTTTCCCTGGCCAACAATGACAGATAAATCTTCCACAATGTGAGTTTGGGGCGTAATCGGGTAAGCGGAAATAACATTGGGTCGGCATAACGCCACCACATCCGCAACAGCTTGAGATCCTTCAATTTGTTTAAGCATAAAACTACCTCTTGTGCATGATTTCATGTGCCCGTTCAAGGGCAGCGACATTATTTTCACCCACTTTGCCCGGAAACCGTGCCATAATGGCTTCCTGCACCGCTTCCAGACTCACCAGACCGGTAATAGAACAGAACGCTCCTATCATAACCGCATTGGGAATGGGCCGGCCGATGATTTCAAGGGCTATTTCTGTGGCGGGAATGGTTTCTACTATGGCGGTGGTCTTGAGTTTTAAATCTTCCGGGGGTTTCTCAGAATTGACCAACAATAACCCCTCGGGCTTCAGCCCATCCAAAATAGGCACCATCTCGATCAAGCTATAATCCTGGATAATAAGATAATCCGGATGGAGCACATCCTCCCGTGTGCGAACCCTTTTGTCATCAATTCTAACAAAAGCCTGGACAGGCGCACCGATTCGTTCCGCTCCAAAAAAAGGGAAAGCCTGGGCAAATTTGCCGTCCTTGAAGGCCGCAATGGATAAAAGCTCCGCGGCCGCAACGTTTCCCTGTCCGCCTCGACCATGTATTCTGATTTCAATCATATGTTTCACCTTATTTTTCAATTCAAGCCTTAGGCCATTAGCCTAGTAAAAACCTTGTAACCTTCAGTGCCAATTATAATTTTTTCAATGCCTCAATAAGCTCACTAACAGCGTCTGCAGATTTGGCAAGGGCTGTCTGTTCTTCATCAGTAAGGGTAATCGCAATGATTTCTTCCACACCATTTGCGCCCAGTTTCACGGGAACGCCGATGAATAGATCGTTAAAACCATATTCACCTTCAAGATATGCTGCGCAGGAGAGAATCTCCTTTTTATCTTTCAGAATAGATTCAGCCATTTCTACTGCTGCCGATGCAGGTGCATAGTAGGCACTTCCGGTTTTCAATGAGCTGACGATTTCAGCGCCGACGTTTGCTGTTCTTTGTACCAGTGCATCAATTCGGTAATCGGTATGCCGGCAACAGTGGAGTAGCGTGGCAGAGGAACCATTGTATCTCCATGACCGCCAAAGACAAATGCATGGGTATTTTCAATAGAAACCTAAATTCTGCAGTTGTTATTTTTTTAATCAAAGGTCATGAGAAGGAGAGCCGATAGTAGCATCTCTCAGTACAAAGAAGTCAGTGTGTCTGATTGTTTTATGAACTCCACACAGCCATTAGCAGAATAAGCATTGCCGGGACGGAACCAATTATGAAGGCACTCACGGTTTTCAGCGATAAAGCAAAGAAGGGGATTATAACTCTTTTGGCCCTTTTTGCCGGGATTGTATCCCTTTTCGGCACCTTACTTGAGAACCATATACGCCTCTGACGGTGGAGTCCATATCAAGGCCCCCGGATATTATATATTTTGAAGTCTATCTATTATCATTACAATTAATTGTCAATAGATTATATAAACCTTACATTTCGCTTGTTGATCTATCGTGTTTGATAATTTAAAAATCGATGCAAATGTACGAAACTATCTAAGATTAAGAGCAATTTGGGTGATATATAACATAGTGATCTATAACCCGCTGTAATCACTGTAAATAAAACTAGATTTTTCTTTGAACAAAAAGCAAGAAAAAATTGCTGTCAGCACGGATCATTTCAGTGTTGAGTTAAAATTGAAAAAAGCAACTTTTGAAAAGGCTCTGTATCATTGCGGCTATTATCCTCTGTTAACGAATAAGCCCAAGGAAGATTTAACGATTGAAGCTGCAATGATGGCTCACAAAAACCAGTATAAAAGCGAGCATACAAACCGGAGAGCCAAAAGCGGATACAATCTTGAACCGATTTACTTGCAAACGCCCGAACGGATTGAAGCTTTGCTGTTTCTTTTCAAAATAGCGTTGCAAATAATTGTTCTTATCAAAAGAGCAGCAAGGACAAATATCCGCAAAAGAGATATGGGGTTGGATATCTTTTTGACACAAGCTGAAAAAAGCACTGTATAAATTTATTAATTAACTGCAACTTTGATGAAATCGTAAAAAGTCCAAATTCGTCATGCCGGACCTGATCCGGCATCCAGAACATACTGAAATAACTGGATTCCGGCCTTCGCCGGAATGACGCTTTAAAGGGATTCCAGACTTTCAAATAACTAAGTCATAACCTTTTGATATGATTGACAAGTTATTTTCGGTTACAGTGCCGCAAAGCGGCGTAATTTAGCTTTTTACGAAACCATCAACTTTAGTGAACCAATAAAAAGTATAAAAACGTGGTTTTTCAAAGAGCGAACTCAAAGATATTAGTATTCTTTTGGCATATTATTGAGCTGGGTCAGTGTAAAGACAGGACCGTCCTTGCAAACATATTCTTTTCCGATGTTGCACCGGCCACATATCCCGATACCGCACTTCATGCGCATTTCAAGGGACATGATAATATTATCATGGACATAACCGAGCTTGTCTAAAACCGGCTGGGTAAACTTGATCATGATGGGCGGCCCGCAAATAATGGCATACGTTTCTTCATTACCCGGCGGTGCTTTCTGATCGGCAATGGTCGGTACAAAACCGATATGATATTTCCAGTCCGGATCGTCCGTGCCGTCCACGGTAATGTGCATGTTGATATCATCGCGCTTTTCCCATTGGGCCAATTCGTCCCTGTAAAGGAGCATCCCCGGGGTTCGGGCGCCGTATATCACATGAATATCTTTAAATTTTGGTCGATTGTCCGGATCAAGCATATATATAATGGATGAGCGAAGTGTTGTAAATGCAAAACCGCCGCCGATGATAACAACATTCTTGCCTTCCATCACATCCCAGGGGTACCAATTCCCCAAAGGGCCTCGGATTCCCATAATGTCGCCGACCTTCATGGCGTGAATATGGGATGTTACCAGGCCCACCTTGTTTATGGTGAACATTAAAAACCCTTTTTCCGTGGGTGATGACGCAATTCCTATGGGGATTTCCCCCTTTCCAGCCACGGAAAGTTCGGCAAACTGGCCGGCGTTGTATGTGAATTTTTTTTGGTCGTCCGGGTTTATAAAGACGAACTTAAATGTTTTAAGATTTTTATCTTCGGTTTCGGTTATTATTTCCTCGATACGAACCGGATAAGGCAAATAGGGATTTTGCACTGGTGTAACCCCCTTTGACAATTGAATATTGA
>MAXL01000357.1 GCA_001751005.1 Desulfobacterales bacterium S5133MH16 | reverse complement strand
TTTGCAATAGCGCTGGATTGGCTACAAATGCCAGGGGAATCAGATAAAGTCCGAATCCGAGTTTCATAGCATGACCGGCTACAGGAATCCAAGGCGTCTCTGCCATACCCGCCGCAATAAAAACAGTGCCGCAAACAGGAGGAGTAATTGTGGATAAAAGAGCAAACCAAAAAACAAATAAATGCGCATAAACATCAGGCAATCCAAGTTCCTGAAGTGCTGGGCCCGCAACTGCAATACAAATCACATAAGCCGCAGTCGTTGGAACTTCCATTCCCAGAATAAGACAAGCGAAAGCAGTTAAAATTAGTGCGATCCATAGATTGCCCCCTGAAAAACTTAAAATGACTGATGTTATTTTGACGCCAAGGCCTGTCATATTTAACACGCCTATGATTAAGCCGGCACATATAATAATGGAAGCGATGATTGCAATCTGGCGGGCTGCAGTCATACAGGCTTTTAATAATCGAGGAAAAACTTTGAGATAAAGGAATTCATACTTAATATTTGTAAAAAGCAAGGCTGCCGATACAAAAATTGCAACTCCGGATGCAAATTGAGGAGTATAATCTGTAAAAAAAAGAATCCCTAGTAAAGTACTAAAAGGTAGACAAAAAAATGGGGCAAGGCGAATAACTCGGTTGGTTTTGGGAATAGCCTCTTTTTTCATTGCTGCTAAATTGTACTTTTTTGCAAAAATGTCGACCCCTGTCCAGGCAGCAAAGAAAAACAAAAGAGCAGGCAGAATGGCAATAGCCATGATATTTGAATACTTTACCCTAAGAAGCTCTGCCATAATGAAAGCCCCTGCACCCATTAAAGGCGGCATGATTTGGCCGCCACTGGAAGCAACAGCCTCAACTGCTGCTGCAAATTGTGGTGGATAACCTAAACGTTTCATGGCAGGTATAGTGATTGCTCCGGTTGAAGCAACATTAGCCGACGCTGAACCTGAAATGGATCCAAAAAAGGCAGAAGAGATAACAGAGACTTTTGCTGCTCCTGCTCGATATCGGCCAGCAAATTTCGTTGCTAAAGCCATGAAAGCCTCACCGCCTTCTCCGACCCCGACAAAAGCTCCTAATATGACGAAAACTGCAACCACATTGACAGAAACTCCAGTAAGTTGACCCCAAATTCCTCCCTCCGCTACAACAAGTGTTCCTAAAAAGCTATCAATCGGAATGCCGGAATGACCAAATTCACCGGGTATATATTGACCTAAAAAACCATAAGCTAAAGCAATGACAGCCACCGTTGGCAAGGCTAATTTGATAGCCCTCCGGGCCATTTCTAATATTACCAGAATGAGTCCTATTGCTATAACCAGCTGACCGGTACCTTCAAGAGATCCATACTGTTCGCTCAATTGATTTCGATTGAATGTAATATAAAAACATCCAAATAACCCAATACAGCATAATCCGTATCCAATCCATTTCCTGAGCCCCGTATCCTTATTCCCGAATATAAAAATCCAGGGAAGCGTTAATGCCAAATGAATTGGTCGCGTAATCAAATTTGGAAGTAACCCGGTGAATATCAAATATATATGAAAAACTACACTTGTTATGGCAAGTGTGGATGCAGCAATAGAACCCATCTGTTTACTCCTGTTTACTTTGCCTATTTCATATTATCTGGAATGTTTACTCCTATTTCCTCATAGTATTTGAGTGCTCCCGGGTGGAGTTTTGTTTCTAGTGTGTTGAGGTTTTCCAGTCGAACTGCACTCCACCATAAATTAGCTTTACTCATACCTGCCTTTTGCTCCCAAAATGTTTTAGTAAGTTGATAGGCTGTCTGGTGATCCATGGAAGTGGTGGTATACGCGCCAACAGAAAGGGACATCGTATTTATATCATTCGCTATGCCGGAATATGTGTTTGCGGGAATAACCAATTTTGTTCTTTTGGATTGCTTAATCTGTTGGTCTGAAAAGCTTAAAAGCCCAATTTTTACGCTTGCCGAAGCTTCAATCACGTTGGGTGCCGGATAAGATCCTGCGGTGGCAAATCCGTCAATTTGACCATTTTTCAGTGCAGGAACTGCATTGTTAAGTTCAGTATCAATCAATTTTACCTGGCC
This sequence comes from Desulfobacterales bacterium S5133MH16, assembly GCA_001751005.1. GTDB lineage: Bacteria > Desulfobacterota > Desulfobacteria > Desulfobacterales > UBA11574 > S5133MH16. The sequence continues at coordinate 630 of MAXL01000357.1, read as the reverse complement.
GGCAAGTCCAAACATTTCAATATATTTTGCAGCTTCTCTGGCGCCAAAACTACCTTTTCCAATCAAAAATGTTTTGCCTTTCAGATCGGCAAAATTCTTAATACCTGATTTTTCACGTACCACAAAATGCATAGTTAATGATGGTATAATAAATAAAGAGCGGATATTTTGATAGTTTGGGCTTTTATCTTTAAACATTTTTTTTCCACTCATGGCCAGCCTTATGAGTGAGGGTGGAGTCGTAAATACGTAGTTCCCCTTCCTTTTGCCCACTTCCTTAACATTTTGTACGGATCCCTGACTTTCCTCTACCGTTACGATGATTTTACCATTAGAACCTTTTTTCATGGCTTCCGCTATTTGAACCGCCATCTGAAAATATGAGGATGAGGTTTTTGCAGATTTGTAAGTGACTCTAGTCTGTGCACTCACCGTTTGGAAACCGAACAGAAAAACAAAAATAGCCACACTAATAGGGATTAAAATAGGAAAATCTGGTTTTAAAGTTTTCATTTTAAACTCCTTTTTTAGAATTGTGTGAATAACCTGGCCCGGAGGACCAGAGTTTCTACCTTATACTAAAACACCAGTTTATATTTTAATCATTCGCAAAACAAACAATTCATCAAG
>MAXL01000356.1 GCA_001751005.1 Desulfobacterales bacterium S5133MH16 | reverse complement strand
GATCATTGCGTTTCTTTTTAGCAAACGGAAACGAATAAGTGGTTAATGAGTATTTATCCAACTGATCATTTAAATTCAGGGAATAACCATTCCCGAATAAGAGCAAAATGCTTCCCGACAAAATGAATATAAGTACCGATGGCTTCATATTTTCCTCGCCCAAATACCCTTTACAAAAAAAACAGCAAATATAATGCCAGAATATAAATGAGATAAGTAATGTTCTGTGTCCAATTGATTTATTTCTGCGGGTAAATTCACAGGCATTGCAATTTAATGTAGTGCAAGGTTTCTCCAAGAACCTCTGTGTTAGAATGCGCGGTAACTGTTTCAGAAGCCCTGTTAACCGAAGTTATGGTGCCTTTTGAGCTCACAATCATGACTCCGTCCTGAATCGTCTCCACCACTGTTTTCCAATACTTGTTTAATTCCTGTTCAAAAATTAATTCCAGCTGTTCATATATTTAACAATTCTGCTGTTCATATATTTAACATATTGACAGTCGGATGCCAAAAAAAATTAAACTCGAACTTCAATTCTACACTGTTTTACCCAACAACTAGCAACCGGTAACGAGCAGGCAGCACCCAGTCTTAATTGGCCTCATTATTGCTTATAAATATAGTTGATTGATAAACCAACGGGCCCCAAGCGGACAGGAGGTTTATAATGGATAAAGTAGTTCTCTTAAAAGGTCGTCCTGAAGAATGTACAGTGACAACTTTCATCTTAAGTTCGTTGGAGACTTTGACGGTTTATCAGCCTTGAATTGATCAATATTCTAAAAAAAATCGAGGCACTTTGGTGTAGGGAGATTCTTTGGGAATGTACCGCGTTGCTATGTTACAAAATCATTTCCCCGCTAAAAGAATAAAACAAAGACATTTAGAATCATATGAAGGTTGTAATAAAAAAATCAAATCAAGAAAGCAAAGGCTACTCCTAAGTAAGAATTATTTTTACTAATAGGTTGGTGATCAATCATGTTTAAAATATTACTGATCATTACAGTAATGGTGGCTATTTTTTGTCTGTGTGTTGCTATAGTTGCCATATTTGCTGCATTTCGTGAAAACGAATTGCCGGATATCGAGGATGTTGAATTCAATTTAATAATTGAGGAAAGAGGGAGTTTTTCAATTGAATAGCTCCATGAATAATCGGCCAACCATATCCCCGTTACGTAGGAAAGGGAAATGTCGGTGGAACTCAAAAATCGTCACTGCTTCCGGCAGTGGCGGATCAAGGGAGTTTTTCTTGCAGTAGTGGCATTGATTTGCATTGTTCTTCCGGCGGTGCCCGGACGGACCGAAGAACTGAGCGACGATTACAATTACGGTCTTGGAAAAATTGACTTGCGTTCTCAGTCACCGGCTCAGAGTTTGCGATTCACCCTGCCGCTGCTTATCCCCGGCGATATCGAGCCTGGCTGGGGAGTCCGTATCTCATCCACGTGGTCAAATGTTTGGGCCAACGAATCAGAATACCTCCTGGACTATGAAATGTCTGATACCATAGTGACCGTGACTTATGCATTCAATAAACGGTTCAGCTTGTTTTTAGATTTTGAAAACCGGAACTATTTTGGCGGTCAGATGGATGGGTTTATTCAGGGATTTCATGATCTGTTCGGCATTGATCAGGACGGAAGGGATGACGTGTCTAAGAATAGAAAGGTTATTCAGCGGTTTGACCCAAAGACCGGCCGGATGTTGAGTGAGACGTCGGCCGAAGAACTCGAAAATAACGGCATCGCGGTTTTGATGAACTACAATCTTACTCATGGAACAAAAATATGGCCGTCGGCAAATGTCTTCGGTGGGGTGCGTTACGGACTAAAATGCGCGAATTTATGCACGAATCATCATCCCGTGGACGCTGGTTTCGGAATAGGCCTTGCCAAGCGCTGGTCAAAAAAATGGTACACATATGCGGCGTTAGGATACACCCTGTATGAATCACGCGATACTCGCGAGCCGGCTCTGGGCGTAACACCGATGGAGTTCGAAAACAACGCGGTTACCGGATTGTTCGTGCTCTCATGGCACTACACACCGACGTTTTCCATTCTTGCGCAGTACCTTTACAGCGGCGCGAGCATAAGAAATATCGATGGGTTGGATGAAGCTTCCCATGAAGTACACTTTGGATTTAAATGGAAAACAAAGTACGGTATGATGGAATTCGCTCTAATTGAAAATGTTATAACCATGAGTAATAGTCCGGATTTCGGGCTGCATGGAGGGTGGGGCTTTCATTTTTAGATTTATTCCCACTTCGGAATGGTGCATGATAATCCTGATTTTTACGTTCACGCCGTGAACACGTACCGACAAAGAACCGGCAACATCAGTGACTGGGTGATTTAAAAGAGTTGATGGCCAAGGCCTCCGGTTATATTGCTAACTTCAGCAAAAAACAGACGACAGATTGTGCTTTCTACCCATTCTAAACCCCCTGTTTTATTTTTACACTCGGGAATGCATTAAGATCAGTATGCGGTAAAAAAAGCGCCGATGTAAATTCATCCATAAACTGGCTGTTACTGCTAAAGTCTATGTAAGTCATATTATTTGAAACTGAAGCTTAATAATAAAGGTAAACATAGCTCGATTTCAGTTGTACTTAAACGCAATCAAAAAATCAAAACTATAAAAAATATGACCCCCTTAAAAAATAGCAAATCGACCCCAGGACCTATCCCTTAAAGGCCGATTTGCCAATTAAAAAGGGGAGAAAAATGAAAATGGAGGTTGCCAAGTTAACCCCTGATTGAATAAACCAGCAAATAATATGCCACAAATCAGGTTTAATGGGTTTTTTTAAAATTAATGTTGAATCGCTTTATTTATCTCCAGAAGCTCGTCTTTAATATGCTCAAAATTCACGCCGCTTCGGACGGGTTGCCTCCTGAATCGCACAAACCACGGTTTTTGAATAATTGTTAAACTTATGTACAAACTTTAACCCCTTCTTGTTTAAAATATAAACACCTAAACTGTTCAATTATTTAACAGATTAACGGTTGGATGACAAAAACACTTTTAACTCTAACTTCAATTCTACGCTATTTTATCCATCAATCCGCAACCGGAAAGCAAAAACCCGTACCCAATTTAATTGGCATCATTATTGCTGTATTATTAATTGAGTCGATGGGTAAACCCACAGACCTCGAGTGGACAGGAGGTTTACAATGAATAAAGTTGTTCTCTTAACAGATCGTCCTGAAGAATGTGAAACCCTGATATCATGCCTTAAGATACTGTTTCCCG
>MAXL01000355.1 GCA_001751005.1 Desulfobacterales bacterium S5133MH16 | reverse complement strand
GAGGAAACCATGCTGAAAAAAATAATTAACAGCGCCCGGATCGAAATGGACATTATTCCCATCGATCCCTTGCTTATCAAGTCAGGGCAGGCCAGCGTCAGCGGTGTGGACATGGCATTTGTCAGGACATATCGCAGTGGTGAGAAAGATGAGCCCTTTATTCCCGGCAGCTCCCTCAAGGGCGTAATTCGCTCCTACGCGGAAAAGATCTGCCGCAGCCTGAAAGATAGCCCGGTTCCCGTCTGTCTGCCCTATCTCAAACCTAAAGGCAAGGCTGAAAAAGGCGGGGAGCGCCAATACTCCTGCGGTTTACTCTTTGAAAAGTTTAAAAAAGACAAAAATCTGAAAACCGTTTCCACACCGGATGTCTACCGGCTTTCATGTCCGGCCTGCCGTTTGTTCGGTTCCCACGGTTTTATCGGTCGGCTTGCCACATCCGATGCTTATTTAACGAAAAGCTTTAAAGCCCAGGGACGGCCGGTATTTGAAATCCGTGACGGCGTCGCCATCGACCGGATCACCGGCGGTACAGTTGGTGGGGCTAAATACGACCTGGAAGTGCTCACCCGCGGTGAGTTTGCTACGAGTCTGGATATACGTAATTTCGAACGCTGGCAGTTGGGCATGATCGCCCTTGTCCTTCGGGACATGGAAGATGGGCTGGTTCGAATCGGTTTTGGAAAGAGCCGGGGGCTCGGGCGCTTCAAGGCCAAAGTTACCCGTTTCAGGATCACCTATTATCATCGAAAACCTGACACCTTATCCGGCCTCCATGCCCTGTGTTCCGACAACGATCGTCAACAGTATGGCTTTTTTGAAGAATCCAAAAAAAATGCCTTTGAGCTGCCCCAAGCTGAACCCAACGGGCTTCGAAACGAATATGACCTCACGGATAGCTGGAAAACGGCTCTTGCTCCGGCGGTGAACGATCTGATCAGCTATATCGAAACGCTGCCGTGGCCGGCTGATCTTGAAAAGTATCTTAAAGGAGAAGACCATGTCGTTTCTGCAGGTTAAGGATTTCGATATTGACTCTTTTTTCGATTTAATCCGTCAATATCATGTCCATGCTACACAACATTTTGAAACATTGCCTATCTTACTGGCTTTTTCACCGGCCCGCGCACTTTTTGAGATCCTGAACACGGATGAATCTTTTTTCAAGAACACAGACCAGGGGCGAATCTTTTCACCCGAGGGCGAGCTGAAATGGCGACGAATTAAGGATAAGATGCGCGTTGTTTTTTTGGGGGATGTCGCTCCGCCGGAAGGGCTTGAAGACCGCTCATCCGAACTATCTGATTTGAGAAAGGTTGTATCTGAACTCATCCTTTGGGGGGAAAGGACTGATACCAAAAAAGAATGGATCGAACAGCAGGTGCCCCATCGGTTTCAATACCCTGTTTTCACAACACGCTACAGCCGAGGCAGAGCCGCCATTATAATCGAAACTTGGAATAATGTATTCGGGTTTCCGCAGTTTAGTCGCTACCACAGTCTAAAAGAAATACCAGGAGAGACAAATGCCCAAGGATGAAACATTCTGGAATCCGTATCGTCTGATCCCTGTTCAGGATACCATTTCAAAAAAAAGGCCTTTGACTGACGAAAAATTCAGGGCCAACAGTGGCCGAATCTACTGCACAATCGAGAATCTTACTCCTCTTTTCATCGGCGGTAATCGAAACAATTCGCAACAGTTTCTAATCAGTAATGGAAAACATATCATCCCCGGCAGCTCACTCAAGGGAATGCTTCGCTCGCTTGCTGAAATTATAGGTGGAGGATGCAGTGTTACCGACTCCAATGGCCAGTTTAATAGAACGTATACTGCCTGTAATAAGGTAGATTCCTTGTGTGTCACCTGCCGCATGTTCGGCATGATGGAACGTGGGAGAGGGGCAAGAGTACACAAAGGCAAAATCTTTATTAGCGATGCCTTGACACGGGAGGAAAAACCGGAAACAAAGCTTTTCGATGTACAGCTTTTTAGTCATGGCACGCGGCACGAACCATTTTACAGAACTCCCCAAACCGGCAGGCTCGATGGTAAGTCTCGTAAATTCTACTTTCATCAGCCAAAAAGAAAGAATTCTGCCTTGGAACCTACAAACATTCAGAAATTTGTGGATAAAAAAAATGCTATTCTGCCTGGCTGTCAATTCGAGTTTGAGATAGATTTTGTAAGTCTGGAAAAATTTGAGCTTGAACTTCTGGTTTATATCCTGGCCCTTGAAGAAAACGTGGATGTTATTATCGAAGATGGGAAAATCCCATTAAAAGGTCCCATGCGGCACAAGCTTGGATACGCAAAACCATTGGGGCTGGGTAGCTGTCGTATTGATTTGAATAAAATTGAATATTTTGCAGCGCCGGCAGAGCGTTTCTCTTCTCTTGGTCAGACGGAAAACATAGTTTACGAAAGAGATGCTCTGAAGACCTTGATAAAAACATTAACACATAGATTTGTATCCGACACTTCCACCACTATGCAACAACTTCGAAAAATGATGGTATGGGATGAAAATGATCCAAGGGATTTTGCATATCCCAAGAATCATTGGTTTAATAATGCCTCTAATTCAGAGAAGGCGCTAAAACACATCTGAACAGATAAATCCTTATTGGGTATTTAAAAAGCCAAAGACACAACCTCACTGATTGGGGGAAATACTATGAAACCTGTATTCTTAAGCTACAGCCGAAAAAATGTTAAGGATGTTCAGGAAATCGCTGACACTCTATGTGCTGGAGGCATCCGAATCTGGCAAGATATAGAGTCTTTGACCGCCGGCAACACTGATGAACAAATCCGGAAAGCCATTCAAGAAGAATGCGCTGTTTTTTTTCTGTACGTTACAGATGAAAGTGTGAAATCGGAATTTATTCGCGAAGTCGAAATCAAGGAAGCATTAAATAAAAGTAAAAAAGATGAAACTTTCCACATTGTTCCCTTAATAGACATGCCCTTAGAAAAAGCAAATCAAAAGTTACAAGGCAGTATGCTGGGTGATATTTCAAGATATAATGGTGTTATCATTCATAATGGTGAAACGCTTTTCGAAGCTTCCAGTAAAATCAGAAAGATTTTGCTGAAAGCGATTATCAAGCGCCCTGCGGATCAGGATTTTACAATCTCCTTAATGACCTATTCAAGAACACCGGGTAATATTCAACCACAACTTGATCTTGACTGGAGCCGATTAAATTTTTCCGATAAAATTATGTCTGACACTATCTGGAAAACGCATCTCCTGCCCGCCTTGAAGGATGTCAAGGATGCATTGCTGAATGCCGGGGTGACCCTTATCAGACTGTATGCAAAAGCAAGCCTGTCAGCGAGTATGGCATTCGGATATATTTTCAGGAGAGAGACAGGATTTAAAATCATAACTAGTCAGGGAGAGCAATTGTGGACTTCTCTGGAGAGGCCGGAAAAGCCATCGGGATTGAAGATCAATGAGCAATCAAGAAATATCGGGTCAAAGCATCTCGGAGTAAATCTTTCTATAACGACATCTGTTGATAACGACCTTAGAAATTACGTAGATAAACAACAGCTTCCTCTTCGCGCTGAACTTTTTTGTAAACCGGCAGAAGGTCCTTCCCGGGAGTCAGTGCCGAATCATAACGTAGCTTCTGCGATGGCTTGGAAAATCGGTAATGCGGTAAGAGATACAAAAAGTAAATACAATATCACCGATATTCATATTTTTGGAGCAATGCCATTGGGACTGGCCGTCCTAATCGGTTCAGAGTTAAACGCCTGTGGCAGAATCCATCTTTACGAATTTAATAAATCTGAAAGCATGTATTATTCCTCATGGAGACTTGAGGGAAACTACTAATTTTCGCAATTCTCTTGTGGACTTTCCCTGAAAAAGAAGACAGTGTACGCATCTATTGTCTTTGCGCGAACTGTGAAAGGGAAATCAGGGTAATGGGCAAGGGAGAAGTGTCTAAAACCGAAGAAGTGTATATAATTTAGATAGTTGTACGAAATTTAAAAAGGGGTGAAAAAAGGGGGTGGTTACAGGACAATTTGTAATTATTTGTTATTACTGATAAAAAATGTTGTTTAGGATGGGAAATAAGGTAGTCCCTACAAAGCAATGCAGGTTTGGAAATACCGCCCTGTCTTGCTTTGTAAACGCCTGATTTTTCACCACGTGCTGCCAGAAGCCATAATAT
>MAXL01000354.1 GCA_001751005.1 Desulfobacterales bacterium S5133MH16 | reverse complement strand
GAAAAATTCCTTTGTTTTCCATGATATAATCAGCAAGGGTCTTATCCCCTTTTATCTTTTCCGAAGCCAACTTTTTATTGCAAATTTCCATCTTTCCTGTTTTCTCCTCAGGCAATACCTGCATAAACACCGGTCTTAATACTCGATCATTTAACAACGCCTGTTTAACTAACTTAATCGCTTCTGAATCAGAATCGAATAATTTTACAATCTCCGGATATTTATCCAATCCTTCCTCTTGCAAATACTTGTTCCATACCATTTCTTTAATCATGCTTATTGTTTCTCCGCTTTCTTTGCTATTATTCAATAAAATAAAAAGGGGCGCAAAAATCAACACCCCTTATAAACGGCTATTTGCCCCCCACTGACTATAGGAGCACAACAATATCGAGATTACCCGGCCTCATATTCTCCTTCCATCTCCATAATGAACTTGTTCCTTCCCTCTCCTGCGGTTACCTTGAATGTTCCTCCCCCTTTGATTCCGCGCAGCTTCCCTGTGCCCTCGTAAGCCTTCCACGTGCCCGTACTGATTTTGGTACTACCGTCCCGGTTGCCTTCAAAGGTGCTGAATACTGAACCATACTGAAAGTGAGCCATAACATAACCCTGCATAGGACCTGTGCCCTTGGTCCGGTCATGGAAGGTGACACTGCGGCGAGAGACAAACTCGCCGGCCACACCCACTTCGTGCTCGATGGGCTCTCCCTCCATTTCAGTTAACGTTAAGGTGTGGCCGGGCTCGTCATGAACCTGGAGTGATTCTGCCTTGGTAACCCGAAGTAGATACTTGTCCTTTCGTTTTTGTTTCATAGTCTTCTCCTTTCATCAAATTGTTATCTCCTTTTTCATCCAATCATGGACTTCTTCCTTCGCAGAGAACCGGAGGAAAACTACACTAGATAATTTTAGGAACTCCCAACAGAACAGAAGGGCGTTCTGTTAGGAGCAAGGTAGGCACATTTTGAGGGGTTTCTCCATCGGGGAACCTCATTAATAGGTTATGTATTATAAGCCCCAAACCAAAAACAACCAAAATTAGAACATGAAGTGCAAATCCAGCATGAGGTCAGCACAATAAGATCAGCACAATAAGAGATGTTTCTCAATGGAGACTGAGATTCTGTAGATGAATGATTTCAACAGAGAATCTACAATATTTAAAATATTATAAGGTCGTTTACATGTCAAATGAAATATTGCGCGGGATGTTGACATAGGTGAATGAGGTGATGATTGAAGGTTCCGTGCCTACACTTTCAACTCTCGAAAATTCAAGGTTTGTAATCGAAATCAAGCCTGAATTACGCTACATAATTAAACTGGCTACATAACTGGCGCACAACTTCTTTCCTTGATTTAAAGTCATCGGACAGCACCGGGTATTTATTTATCATTCTTTTCTTTTTTCAATTTTCGTTTTTCCTTCGCATTCACGATCGCAGACTTTTTCATGATCTGGCTGTACGATATAGATAACAAAGGTTTTCTGTTTGCACCGATCACAAATCATTTTGGTCCCCCCTTCTTTAGCAGTTTATTCTTTATCTTTTATGCTCTGAATGAATTTGCCCCACAATAACAGCAAAAATCGTGCCGGATTAGACAAATGGAATCAATTCATTAAATTTCAGATAGTTATATCTATATAGCCATTTAAATTGTTTCATAATACTATGTAAATAATGTAATAATTATTATGTAATTTACCCCACAATTCCATAGTATTTTCCATGAATTTGAACTGATGTATTTACCTTACAATTAATGCCAACGCTTAATACAAAAGGTTTTCCACTATAATTGATTGTATTTGTACGATTTTTGCATGTACTAATCGGAAATCGGAAATATTTATCATTGATTAGGGATTTATCGTAAACTCCAATAAAAAAGGAATTGTCAATGAAAGAGCAACGTCAATATAAAAGACATACGGCCACGCTCCCCGCAAGAATAGAAGCCATAATGACGTCAGGCAAAAAAAAGATTTATGATCTTGAAACCAAAGACATATCTATCGGCGGAGCATTCATTTATACCAAGAAGTCCTCATCCTTTCCGGAAGGAACACGGTTTATTATAGACCTCACCATCCCGAGTGGCAGTATTAAAGAACTGACGGACGTGAAGAGTTTGATGGAATGTACTGGAATCATGGCGCGTTCCACCTCAAAAGGTATAGCGATTCAGTTTGATAGAGAATGTGAGATTATGAGTTTAAGAGGCTCGTAAAATGCAATAGCGGAGGTCAAATTCTTCTGTATGTTAATGATGGTTTAGGCAGAGTCAGCAATGGTCCTGCTTTTTTAGTTTTCAGGGGTAATGATTCCTTCCATGGCAAATAACAAAGATGAAATTAATATTTACGAAGTTAACGCTCTTTTGTTTCAAATTATTTCTTACATGCCTGAAGCCGAAAGACGAGAACTTCAGTCCGTATTAATTGATAAGCGACCCGAAATCGAGAATCGAAAAAACCTATCTTTATTGATTTCCAGTTTGTCTGAAGCAGAAAAGAGAAGGCTTCTGAGAAAGTTAGTAAATTGGTATCACTCTAAGTCTATAGAATTAAGGGAGTATCCTCGAAAACCTTTTCCGATACCCGTGGAACACTCAAGCAATGGTGTTAGCTGTGTATATTTTATTCAAAACATTAGCAATGGTGGCGTCTTTATTCGGACCGACGGCAACTTTCATATTAGTCAGAAAATTATACTGACCTTTTCGCTCCCTACAGTTGAAAAAGGTATAAAAGTCAGTGGTAGAGTCGTTAGGGTAGATTCACAAGGAATCGGTGTAAAATTCGATGAACTTATAACGGGAAACCAAGGGTCCTCTATTTATAGTATGAATCGTACTTGAGTATCAATAGTGAAGATCGATCTTATTCTTGCGGTTTCAGTCCGTTCATCAGCAACTCAATCCAAAGGATCATCTGCTTGAAATAGAACAGGGTAGGGTGGTAACGATCATACGGCCTTGAACTGTGAAATAACCGCTAACCTCCCGACATTGGAACCGCTCCATGAATAATCAGCAACTGCATCGTACAAACTCCCCGACCCCTCAACAATCTTAAATGGTCCATACTACAGCGTAATTCCAATCCCTCAAAAAAAACATACATGCATTCAAAACTTTATCAAGAATTTTATGGAGTTACAAAAACAAGAGGTTTTGTCTTGACTTATGGTTTTTACAAATCCGCCATGGGTTGGGACGGTTACTGTTTTTAAAGTGACACCTAAAATCTGACGGTCTCGTAAAAAGTCCAACTTCTGCGTTGTGCTGCATTTCGTAATCATTCAACGTACAAATAAGTACGCCTCATGATTACAAAATTTGCACGCCTTGAATTTGAACTTTTTACGAAACCGTCTAAATCGGACTTTTTACGAAAACATCAAAATCTAAACCCGATGGTGAAATGGAACCTCCCTGTGCTTTCATTATCTTTTCTATCCAGTTTGTGCCCGTAATAGACCCCCATGGGACCGATTTGTGTGACATAATGCAATCCCACCCCCACTGAAGAACGAAACTCATTGGAACCCTGGTCGAGGATAGCGTTTCTAACGCTGCCGATGTCGTAAAAAAAAGAAAACTCAAAATTAGGACCCAAGTCAATCCTTGTCTCTATATTGCCTAAGATTGCAGTTAACCCTCCGACGGCGTCACCCTTGGAATCAAATCGAAGTAGGTTTTCGTCAAATCCCCGCACAGTGGATGTCCCGCCCAGGAAAAAGAGCTGGTCTTCCGGAATTGTGCTGCGGTCCTCAAAGGGGGTAATATCCCCGACCCTTCCCCGAAAAGCAAATGTCAACTTTTCTATAGGTGTATAATATTTCCGAACCTCGAAACGATACCTAAAAAAATCATCCAGAGAATTATTGATCCCCTTAGATAAATCCAAGAGCAGAGAAGAAAACACCCCCTTTCTGGGCCGGATATACGAATCCATTGAACTATAAACAAGAGAGGGACTTATCGTCAGAATTTCTCTGGGCTCAAATCTATCTTCTTCATCTATAGAAATGGGTTCGGAATCCCGCGGGTAGTCCTTCTTATATGCATATACAAAAGAAAGGTCTGCGTTAAATTTCTGGAAAAATCTGCGGTTAAATGATACTGAAATGCCCTTGTTTCTGGTGCCGAAATTTGTGTTAAACTCTTCCCTTTTTTCGCTGAACATGTTTATTGATGACTTGATTCGAGTCCCCATAAATCGGGGTTCAACCATGCCCAGATCCCCCCGGTACCCGATCTGGCTGATTTCCGCACCGGCCCAAATTCCCTTGTTTAATCCGAAAAGGTTGCGGTCACCGGCCAGGATATTGGCGTAAAATTCTCTTTCTGTGTCATACCCTCCGCCCAATTGAATATAGTAAGGTTTTTTCTCTTCCACTTCCAGGAGCAAATTCACTTTATCTTGCTTTTCCTTTAAGCCGTAAGTTTTAAAACGAACTGAGTCAAAGGCTCCGATATCGCGGATATTACGCTGAGATTTCAAAAATTTATTAAGCGAAAACGGCTCTCCGGGATTGAGTTCAAGTTCATTTTCTATGACTCGTCCTTTGGTCAGGAAATTCCCCGTGTAAGCCACCTGACCCATTCGAACAAAAGGTCCTTCATCAACTTCATAGGTTACTGCGGCTTGGGTATTGTACTTGCTGATGACCGCAGTCCCTTTTACCGTGACGTGAGGGTATCCCTTTTCAGAAATCAGGGAACACAGCGTATTTTCATCACTGCGAATCATATAGTTGCGGAAAACGGATCCTTTTTTCAAAGTGATTGCCTCAAGGGCATCAGCCTCTGATAAAACAGTCAACCCATGTATCGTTACGGATGTTACGAGCGTCTGAACCCCCTCCTTGATGTCCAGAGTGATGTCTACATGTGTTTTGTTTTCTTTAATGTCCTTATGCGATGTTATTTCATCGCTCACCACCGTGTTCATATATCCTTGCTTGAGATACAGAGAGGTAACCGCACGTTTATCCTCTTCCAGGGTTTCCTGAACCCATGCACCTTTTGCCATAAGCCCCGGTGTTCGGGTCACGGTCTGTTTTTTGATCTTTTTTGAATCAAACACATAATTTCCGGCAAGGTTGACTGAATTTACAAGGTACTGAGGCCCCTCATGAATCAGCAGGCGGATTTTGCGAATGGACATGCCTGCGCCTTGTTTTTTTTCAGATTTCATTTCTATCCGGCAATTCTTATATCCGGCGTTAAGGTATCGTTTTTTTATGTTGCGAATACTTTTTTTTAGACCAAAATCCTTGTTATTTCCCTCCTTGAACAGGATTAAATCTTTTTTAAGCGTAAGATCCCAAAATTCCTTATTTTCCTGAAATTCAATGTCATACCGGGGTCCTTCGTCAATGGTTACTAAAATAGAAGCATTTTGAGTTTTGGCATCTTTGTTAACAACGGAATTCACGACAACCTCCGGATATCCTTTTTTCCGGTAAAACCGGATGAGATTTTTTATATCTTTGTTAAATGTTTTTTTCTTAAAGCGCCTCATAAAATCCGGAGTCAACCACGATTTGCAAGTTTTGATCCCCAATTTAAGGCGCGGGGTTGAAAAAGCCCGGTTTCCCGTGATTTCAAAGCGCCGGACATGAAAAAACTTCCCCTTGTTTATAGTGACATAAACCACAATATTTCCGTCGGTCGGATCTTCTACGGCGTCTAAATCAACAACCGGCGCAATGTAACCTTCATTCTTGAAGGTCTCGGTAATGACGGCCTCTTTGCCTAAAAACGTTTTCGGATAATATACATCTCCGGGATACAACTGCATGGCGTTGAGAATTTCTCGTTCTAGCAGGGGAAAGGCGCCGCTGATTTTAATATCTTTAACCCGAGGATAGGGCGTTACTTGAAAACCAAGGGTAATCCGATCTTCTCTCCGGTCCGATTCAGAAACATGGATTGCTTTAAACATGTTCGACGATTTCAAAGCCTCAAGGGAATCCTGGAACCGTTTTGTGCAAAAGGGCTCTCCTTCCCGGATAAAAATAAGACGCTTTACCCGATTAACCCATGGGCTCGCATCTCCTTTTATCCCCTGAACATCGATAATAATCCGTGAAACAATCGGTCCGGGTTCATCGTTTCTCTCCTTTTGAGCATATG
>MAXL01000353.1 GCA_001751005.1 Desulfobacterales bacterium S5133MH16 | reverse complement strand
TCGCCCTCCCCGCGCCTTGCCATGCGGGCGCCTCGACTCCTGAAAATGTAAATTTATTTCTTTACGAACCCTAAGCCAGAGCGCAAATTTGCGCCCTTATTTGATGTTGACTAAAGTAGCACATATCAACTGCCTTTGAAGGACAGCTTGCAGCACATAACCCGCATCCCTTGCAGGACGCAGGTGTGCTTTGAGCCTTTATAAGGCCATTGATTTCTATTAAATGCATGGCGCCGTATGGACACACCCTTTCACAGATCCCGCAGCCATTGCAGTTATCCTCATCAACCACTGAAACAATGGGATCAATTTCTATTGATTCTTTAACCAGGATAGTTGCAGCCCGTGCCGCAGCAGCCTGGGCCTGTGTTATGGATTCATCTATCGGTTTCGGTGCATGGGCAAGACCGCATACAAAAATTCCGTCCGTGGCAAAATCCACGGGCCGGAGTTTGACATGGGCTTCGGCAAAAAATCCGTCATCATTAATTGGCACTTTATAAAGTTGCGGCAATGTACTCTCTGCGTCAGGGACAACGGCAGATGCCAGAATCAAAAGGTCAGGCCTGATCTCCATCATTCTTTGAAGCACCCTGTCGGTGAAAGCCACTTTCAGGTCCTCATTATCAACGGCTACGGCAAAGTCTGTGTCAAAATTACTGCGGATAAAAACAATCCCACCGGACCTCGCCTTGCGGTAAAGATCCTCCCTGAGCCCATATGGCCGTAAATCCCTGTACAGAATAAAAATATCCATCTGAGGATTGATCTCTTTGAGTTGCAATGCACTTTTGATGGACTGCGTACAGCAGACCTTGGAACAATACCGTCGTTTCGGGATACGAGAACCCACACACTGGATAAATACAGCGGTATTGAGGTTTTCTAACGCCGGATCATTATCAATAAATCGCTGCTGCAACTCCAACCCGGTCAATACACGGGAATCCTGTCCGTATAAATACTGATCCGGCTTTAACTCAGAAGCACCTGAAGCAATAATGGTTACGCCGTGCTCGAAGACTCTGCTCTCGCCATTATTTGTGATGGTTGTTTTAAAATTCCCGATAAAACCATCGGCCTGTGTAATCTGCGAATTTAGAAAAATATCTATATTCCGGTCGGACTGAACCGAATCGATTAGCCCGGCCAAATACGCTTGAACACCTTCGCCTCGCCAGGTTTCATGTAGATGTCGCGCCTGACCGCCAAGAGTATCGGTCTTTTCAATCAGATAGGTTTGAAATCCCTGCTCTGACATGTTTCTGGCAGCAACCATCCCGGCTACACCACCCCCGATAACAAGAACCGAATGATTGACCGCCATGGTTGATTCTGACAGAGGTTTAAGAAGAGCCGCTTTGGATATGGCCATGCGTACAAGATCTTTGGCCTTTTCAGTGGCTGCTTCTCTTTCTTTTCTGTGTACCCAGGAACACTGGTTCCGGATATTGGCCATCTCAAACAGATATTTATTAACGCCAGCATTGATTAAGGTTTCCTGAAAAAGCGGTTCATGGGTTATAGGAGTACAGGCTGCCACAACCACCCGATTCAGTTGATGATCTTTAATAACCTGGGTCATTTTGTCCTGTGTGTCCTGGGAGCAACTAAATAGATTTTCTTCGGCATAGACAACACCGGGCAAACTTTTCGCAAATTTCACCACGGTTGGCACATCCACAACACCGGCGATGTTGGTTCCACAACGGCAGACAAAAACACCGACCCGAGAAGGCTCGCCCGTGAGGTCAACCTCCTCGGGCACATGTTTTGTCTTTGTCAGAGACCACCGGCACTCGGCTAATTTGCTTCCCACCACACCCGCAGCAGCGCTGGAATCGATTACCGAAGACGGAATATCCTTGGGAGCTTCAAAGGCGCCGCAAACATAAATACCCGGTTTTGAACTTGTGACCGGTTCAAAACTGTTGGTGGCGACAAAGTTGTAATGATCCAGATCAACGCCCAGTCGTTGCGCCAGCTCCGCACCTTCCCTGCTGACCATCAACCCCACGGACAAAACCACGATGTCGAATTCTTCTTCCACTCTCTTGCTCGAAGCATCCACATAGCGGATCAGATGCCTGCCGGTTCCGTCAACCGGGGCAACGTGGGTGATCTTGGATTTGACAAACCGGACGCCTTCCTCCTTTGCGCGGTTATAATACCGTTCAAAATCTTTTCCGTACGTGCGGATATCAATATAAAAAATGGCCGTGTCCAGATCGCGGCTGCTGTGTTCTTTGGCCAGCATGGCTTCCTTGATGGCATACATACAGCAGACTCCGGAGCAGTATCCTTTGGCACCCAGGTGTTCGTCCCGGGACCCGATACATTGCAGCCAGGCAATCTTATCCGGTTCTTTTTTATCCGAAGGTCGGACCAGATGACCGCCATAGGGGCCGGAAGCCGAGAGGATTCTCTCGAATTCCAGGCTGGTGACAATGTTGGGGTGTTTGGTGTAGCCAAAGGTATCGTGGACCGCCGGATCAAAGGCCCGGCTCCCCTGAGCCAGAACAACCGCCCCCACGTTCAGGGTAAGTTTCCTTTCCTGATCATGGAAGTTTATGGCCTGGCTGGGACAAAACTTTTCGCAGGCTTTGCATTTGCCTTTTGTCTTTTTCCTAAAATAGATGCACTGTTCCGGATCAATAACGTATTTCAACGGAACCGCCTGGGCATATTGCACATAGATGGCTTTGCGCTTGCTCAAGTTGCCGTCGTAGGCATCCGGCACTTTTTTAGGGCATTTTTCAGCGCACAGACCACAGGCAATGCACTTGTTCATATCCACGTAACGGGGATGCTGCGTCACACAGACCTCAAAATTCCCTTGCTCCCCGGAAATGCGGTTCACTTCAGACAGGGTAAGCAGCTCTATATTAATGTGCCGGCCGACCTCGACCAGTTTGGGTGAGAGAATTCACATGGCACAGTCATTGGTGGGAAAGGTCTTGTCCAGCTGAGACATCATCCCGCCGATGGCGCTGGATTTTTCAACCAGATACACATAAAAACCGGAATCGGCCAGATCCAGAGATGCTTGCATGCCGCCAATACCGGCACCTACAACCATCACTGCACCTATCTTCCCTTGTTCTTTAGGTTCTGCCATTGAAACAATCTCCTGTTACAGAGGCTCCGTCAGGATAGGAACCTACCACATGCTGTGTGTAAAATGAAAGATCTTTTTAAATTTCATCAATTCTCCTCGTGTTTCTTGCTATCAACGCCTATAATTTTTATATTTATCCGGCATCAATACTTCTTTAACCCGACAATCAAAAACTCCTGAAGATCTGAGGTTTTTTTAGTTCACGAACATGCTCTCTCCAGTTATGCACCACCAGAGCGCTCTCCGTATTTGAAGAAATCTCGGTGAATGCCTTTCCGAATTTATTGCTGCACTCCAACAGGAAGCGATGGCGTATTTTGGCAACGCTGATGAGTTCAAACCCTAATTCTTCCTAAAGACATTAACTTCCTCAATATGAAGTTCTTCAGGGGTTACGGTGGTGAGCGGCGGATATTCGCTCACATCCATGCCCGGCACATAACCAAACATGGAGCTAAGTTCCCTGTTTAGCATATGATAAAGTCTGGTCAGCGGAATTTCCATGGGACATGCATCCTGACACTGACCACAATTCACGCAGGAATCTACAACGTGAGCCAATCTGACTAAAGGAAACATCATATGCGGTGGTGTTTGTCCAGCCTGCACAAAACCTCTCTCCGGCTCAAGGTAACAGTCCCGGCAGTAACATATGGGGCACACATCTCTGCAGCCAAAGCACTTGATGCACCGGTTAAAATATTCTAACCAGTATTTCAACCGATCCTTATTCGGAAGCCGTCTCAGCACATCGAAATCTCTTTGTTCCCATTTTTGGGCCAGTTCAACGGCCTGTTTGTCTTTTTCCTCTCTTTGTTTTAAGGCTTCCTGATCCGGTGTTTCAACAATGAGGGCCCCGGTCTCTATGGCCTTTTCTATGAGTTCAGAACCTTTTTGGGAGCAAACTTCGATAAACGTGGCTTTCTTGATGTTGGTTCCCCACTTGCCGCAGGCCAGGTCTGCCATCCTGGGAATATTAAAAACACATCTCCTGCAATTCTCTCTTCTTCCGTATCCCTTTTCCTCCAGTTCCTCCAAATCTCTTTGTTTTCTGGTTCCGTCGGCCAGTGTGATGATGAGTTTTCCGTTATCAAGGTCCTCCCCGACCACATCCTCAGGGGTAACATGGTATTCATCTTTAATCATTTTTCTGGCAACAACGGGCAACACCGTTCCAGTACAGTTCAATCCGATTAAAATGACATTCGCCATATTGATTTGCCCCCTTTTGGCCAATTCGATGATCGCACGGCAATCACATGGCTTGCAGGTAACCGCTATTTTGAAGTCTTTGGCGCCATCTAAATACTTAGTTACCTCTTTGGCCACGTTCACAGGGGCAAAATGCAAGGCCCCGGCACTCTCAATAACCTCATCCGGATCAGTGATTAGGGATAAAACCCCGTCATATCTGTTTCCATTTCTCTTTTTGACTGCCAACACGGCATCTACAATTTCCATCTCAAGGGCAAACTTGAGCAAAGCAGTCACCGCACCGCCGGATTCTCCTTTTTCCCGAATTTTCTCGTCAGAAGACCACGCCAGATACAGATTATCTTTCATATTATCACACCTTTTCTATGCTCACTGCACAAAATTTAAATTCCGGCATCTTGGATGGGGGTCCGGCCGTGGGTCCGGTTAATATATTGGGAGCACATTCCGAAAAATGCCAGGGCATGAATATCAAACCCGCTCTTATGTCGTCCGTCACCCTGGCAATGGTTTTTATCTCTCCCCTTCGTGATTTTAACAGGACCTCATCACCATCTTCTATGGCCAACTTCCGGGCATCCTCACGGCTTATTTCAGCAAATCCATCAGGTAATTCATTGTTCAGCCTTTTGGTTCGCCGGGTCATGGTCCCTGTGTGGAAATGGAATACAACCCGTCCGTTGGTAAATATGTAAGGATATTTGTCATCGGGGACTTCCAAAGGGGGTTTGTACTCTGCGATCTGGAAATGCCCGAGACCGTCCGGGGTGGGAAAGTTCTCCACAAACATCACCTCTGTACCCGGATGATCCTCGGTTGGACATGGCCATTGAATGCCGCTGGGGCTTTTTAACCTCTCATAGGTTATGCCCCGGTATTGGGGTACGCATTTTCTGATCTCTTCAAATATTTGCCCCGGGCTGTCAAAACTAAATTGCTTCTCAAAACCCATGATCTTGGCCAGTTCACAGAATATCATCCAGTCCGGCTTTGCATCACCCGGAGGATGGACAGCCTTATTGATCTTCTGCACCCTTCTATCTACCCCGGTAATCGTCCCGTCCTTCTCCGCAAAGGTCGCCGCGGGCAGCACAATATCTGCCATTTCTGCGGTTTCGGTCATAAATATGTCCTGAACCACCAGAAGCTCCTTTTCTTCCAGAGCCTTCCTCACGCGGTTTGTATCAGGAGCCGCAAGCATGGGGTTCGCTCCCACAATATATAAGACCTTACACTTTTCCACCATGTCCATGTAGGTCATGCCGGGCTGTGACGGCAGATCTTTTACCCCCCAAATCTCTTCAAAGCGCTTGGCTGTTTCTTCACTAACACTCTGAAATCCCGGGTAGAAAACGGGGAGGGGGCCCATGTCGCCAAATCCTTCTCCGTTTGCATGACCCCTTAAAGGATTTACGCCGGTTCCCGGCCTTCCATAGTTCCCGGTCAAAAGTGCCAGGTCGGCAAGGGCCTTGATATTCTCTATACCGGCGCCATGCTGTGCAATACCGCAATTATAAAGGATGCAGGCGCGCTTTGCCGTTGCATAGGTTATTGCCGCCTCTTTTATCACATCAAGGGAGATGTTTGTTATCCTCTCTATTTCCTTGAGATCCAGGGTCATTAAATAGTTCTTGAGATCATCGAGCCCTTTGGTCCTTTTTTCTATGAATTCTTTGTCTTCAAGCCCCTCATCTATGATGATCCGCATCATGGCATTTACTAGAGCATTGTCAGTAGCCGGATAGATTTGCAAATATCTGTCTGCAAGACTTTTAACCGTCACGGTCCTCCTGGGATCCACAACGATCACCCGGGCGCCCTTCCGCTTTGCCCTGATGACCCTGCGGGCAATGATAGGATAGGTTTCCTGAAGGTTGGGACCGGCCACAAATATACAATCAGCCTGCTCGATACTGGTGGTTGACGTTGTCATCACACCTGAACCGACCGTGGAAAGCAAGGCAGGAACTGTGGTGGAATGGCAGAATCTGGAAGCATTATCCATGTTGTTTGTCTTCTGAACCACACGGATAAATTTCTGAATCACATACAAATCCTCATTCAAGCACTTCGCAGAGTTGATAAAGCCCACTGCATCGGCCTCCGCATCCTGAAGTTTGTCTGCAATCACCCCTAATGCCTCTTTCCAGGAGGCCTCCTGAAAAACACCATTCTTTTTTATCAGCGGCTTTTGCAACCGTTGATCGCTCGTTGAAAAAACCTGGGCATTTCTTCCTTTTTGGCAGTTTTTTCCTTCACATACCGGATGATCCTTCCAAGGCTCCATACCTGCTATGTTGCCGTCTTTGACCACCAGATATATGCCGCATCCACAGCCACAGTACGGGCAGATCGTGGGTACATGTTCAATGGATTTTATCAATGTCTTCTCTCTCCATCCGGTATCTGGTTAATATTCTTGCTCGATATCCCGCCCATCCCACGGGTCTTTTCCCTGTGGGAAAAAGGGTTTGGGCCAATGCCTTTTGTCTCCTCTACAAAGTCTTTGACCACTTGCGCAAATTTTAGAGCCTCTGAAGCCGATATCCATTCCAGGCGAATTCTAGCCGGGTCTATACCTATGCATTCCAGCAGTTTTTTAGTCATTAAGACCCGCCTTCTGACATATAGATTACCTTCCAGGTAATGACATTCCCCGGGATGTCACCCGGCGATGAGAACACCGTCGATTCCGCTTGCTAAAGCCTCCAGAATGAGCACAGGATCAATCCTTCCGGTGCACATGACCCGGACAACCCGGATATTCGGCGGATATTGGGACCTGGAGACCCCGGCCAGATCTGCGCCGGCGTATGAACACCAGTTACATAAAAAGGCCACTATTTTGGGTTCGAATGGATTTGACATAAAAAAAGCCTCCTAAGCCAAAGCACAAATTTGCGCCCTTATTTGATGTTGGCTAAAATGACACATATCAACCGCCTTTGAAGGGCAGCTTGCAGCGCACAGCCTACATCCCTTGCAGGACGCAGGTGTGCTTTGCGCCTTTATAAGACCATTGATTTCTATTAAATGCATGGCGCCGTATGGACACACCCTTTCACAGATCCCGTAGCCATTGCAGTTATCCTCATCGACCACCGAGACAATGGGTTCCATCTCTATTGATTCTTTAGCCAGAATGGTTGCAGCCCGTGCCGCAGCCGCCTTGGCCTGTGCGATGGATTCCTCAATGGGTTTTGGAAAATGGCAAAGCCCTGCTAAAAATATGCCGTCAGTGGCAAAATCTACAGGTCTGAGTTTCATATGCGCTTCCAGGAAAAAGCCTTCCGGTGTTGTGGAAATTTTGTAAAGTTTGGAAAGCGATCGGGTGTCATGGGGTACAACCGCCGTCGCCAGTATGATCATGTCGGAGGATATCTGAAGAGGCCTTTGAAGTACATGGTCGGTTACGGTTACCATAAGCCTTTCATTCTCCTTTTCAACCTTGGGTCGGTCCTCCGGATCATAGCGAATGAAGAGAATGCCCCTTGCCCTGGCCTCCGTATAGAGCCTTTCCTTTTCTCCGGAAGTCCTGATGTCGCGATACAGGATATAAATGTCCATGTCAAGATTTAACTCTTTCAGGGTCAAGGCGCTCCGGATGGAATGGGTACAGCATGCCTTACTGCAATACGGCCGCTCAGATATTCTGGAGCCCACGCACTGAATAAACACCGCGCATTCTGTATGTTTGAGCCTGTCACTCCCCCTTATAAACTCCTGGTCAAGCTCCAAATCCTACCATTGAGATAATTTCCTGTTAGATTACATCAATTCCTTTCGTGTTTTTTGCTGTCAATGCGTATGATCTTTGCCCTTTAACAAATCGACTCCTAGGACCTATCCCTTAAGGGCCGATTTGTCATTAAGAAGGGGGTAATATGAAAATAGAGGCTGCCAAGTTAAACCCCGACGAAGTAAAGCAGCAAATATTATGCCACAAATCAGATTTTATGCACTCTTTTAAAATTAAGGCTTCATTGGCGATGCCTTGAATTCTTTTTTCGCTTTTCAGACAAATTCTTTGGAAGAATGACGCCGTCCTGAATCGTGTCCACCACTGTTTTCCAATACTTGTTTAATTCCTGTTCAGATATTGATTTCTCCTGTTCATATATTAAACAATTTTACTGTTCAACTATTCAACACTTTGACAGTTGGATGACAACAAAAATATTATGATCGAGCTTCAATTTTTCACTATTTTATCCGCCAACCAGCAACCGGTAACGAGCAGCCCGCGCCCAATCTTAATTGGCATCATTATTGCTGTATTATTAATTGGATTGATGGGTAAGCCTAAAGACCTCAAGTGGACAGGAGGTTTACAATGAATAAAGTTGTTCTCTTAACAGATCGTCCTGAAGAATGTGAAACCCTGATATCATGCCTTAAGATACTGTTTCCCG
>MAXL01000352.1 GCA_001751005.1 Desulfobacterales bacterium S5133MH16 | reverse complement strand
TGTCTTTTTGTCGTTCAACGATTTTACCTGTAAGAACGACACGTTCGATGTCAAAAATGGACAGATTGTCATCAGCCATTTCTTCTTCCGCATGAAAGGTCATTACGTACTTTCGGGTACGAATTCTCTCCCGCATTTGCCTTAAAATGCGTTCATACATGTCATCCTCGCCAGATATATACTCTTTTAATCATACTATTAAATTTATCTATCGTGAATGGGTGCGAACGTAGAGGTCAGCCGTCGAGGTCACGGCGTCGGATGGACCTCATTGTTGGGCGGATATTGCTTCAGGTTTCATTGCAATTGTATCAAACCATACTTGAAAATTTACTGGCTTTTCGGCTGAGAAATTGAGTTTTTCGAATCCGATAACTTTCCCGGTTTTGTTCTTCATAAGGATAACTTCCTCACCTGTTTCTTCGCATAAATATTCATCATTCGGACTATCAAACCATACAGTAAGGGTATTACCAACTTCGTCATAGAAAACTTTTATTTTGGCTATATGTGTTCTCCTTCCTTTATGGAATCAGTCGGATAAGTGGTAATCAAATCCCCGGAACAAGTTTATTTTCGAAATCCTTGGCTTTCTTAGGCACTGGATATCTAGCAGACCAAGTGACGGCATCACCAATCCTCTCTACTAAATTTGTTTCTTCCTCTGATAAAACAATATCAGCTTTTTCAAAACGAAATAATGGTGATTTCGAGCCTATCAATCAACGTTGAAAAACCGCCGCGCTGTTGGGCGTCAGCGTATATGCGATTTAATCGCGTTTTTTCAATCTTCTGTTTCCGCCCTTTCTTGCAGTGCTGAGTGAAAATATTTTTTATCTTCGGGGTATTCTGATTCATCAATTCTTGACAGAGAACGAATGGTTGTTGAATTGATGCCGAATTCCTGAATAAAGTCCTCCTGAATGTATTGGCCGGCTTCTTCCTTGCTCTCAACATCTATCTTGATTTCGTCTAAAAACCGTAAAAACAGCTTTCTAAATTCAACAAGGCAAACTTCGTGGATTCTCTCCAGATTTTGCAGATAGGTTTGAGCCCGTTCTTCAAAGTCTTCCTCGCTTGTGAGATAGATGCCGTTTGTGTGCAGAATATCGTTTCTTTTTTTGACCGGGGCTTTCAGGTTGCCAATTTGGTCGTTAGGGATGCCGACCGCCCGGTAAAACTGGAAAATGGTGGACTCGTTTTCATTGGAAAACGAATGCCAGAAAATATTATCAAGTTCTTTTACCTGCAATCTGTCATGGAAACCAATCAGGACATATTCAAACCGTTTTTTATCCGCCCGAAATATGCCGTAAATGTAATGATAGACAATGCCCATATAGATCATGTGCAGGGCGACAACGGCAAAATGATAATTTTTTGCTATGTAATTCTGTTCTACCGAATGGGCCAGAAAAGAAAAATAATCCGTGTCTGATGGATTTTTGTATTTGAGAGGCAGGTATTCAAAGATTTGGTAGGCGGTTTCCATACCAATTTATTCCTCACCCCACACTTCGGCGATTTTATTCTTGATTTTCTGCTCGTGAATGGCGATCAGCTTTTTGCATTCCTCCACCATTTTTTGCTCTTTTTCGATTTCGGCAACGATCTTCTTCTGGACTTCAAGGGGCGGTAGAAGAATTTGGATTTGTGACAGTACCCGAATAGGCAATTGGTGCTGTGCACTACCAGATAAATATTGGTTGAGTTGAGAAGTAAATAGCTCAAAATTTAGTGTCTTTAATAAGAATTTCGGTAACAATTTATTTCTATTACATCTCAAGATAACCATACCAGAATTTATTCTCAAATTTTTAAATATAACACTATCATTATAATAAGATGTATTCCCAAGTGTTCCCCTTGTTGTTAAAATAACATCATGTCTTTTCAATTTCCCTTTACTTAGCAATTCATCTCTTTCTTTAGAAATGAAATCAAGTTTTGAAAAATTAAATTCCCCTTTTCGAACATTGCTTGTATTTAAAAACAAACAAAACCCCTCCTTCATAAAATCTGACTTTTTAGGATAATTCTTTCCTCTGTCACCATCGACAATTTCTACAATTTCATCCTTCCCCAACTGCACCAGCGGCCAGTCAGGGTTGATCTTGATGCGGGGTTTCCAGTTTTCGGCAACCTGCCGTGCACCGTCTATGACCTTCTGGTAGCTGTCCAGTTCGGCAACGATCTCTTTCTGGACTTCAAGGGGCGGGAGGGGGATTTGGATTTGTTTTAATTTTGTAAAATGCCTTTTATAGCCATCAGATTTTACAGGATTTGTTCTAAGTAAAAAGTAAAGAAATTTGGATAATAACTTGTCCACAGTTCTTAATATCTTGATCCCGTCTGCACCTTGCGCAAAAGGCCTTTCAATATATTTAACAGCACATGTATGATCCCCGAAAATGACAAGCGGTTTATCCCCTTTTACCAAAGCCTCCGAATCGTCTGTCCAGCCAGCAATTTCATTTTGGGACTGGTCAATAATAGGAAAACTGCCTTTGTTAGAAAAATTCTCTTTTTTGATTTTGATAGGAGGCGTAACCGTGGCAATAATCTCCCCCAACCTCACCATCGGCCACTTGACCTTGCTGTAATCCACCGCCTCACGGTATCGGTCGCCGGTCAGGTTATAGTCGCCGTTTTCGGCAATTTTCTTTTTCTTCACCCATAGGGCAAGCTTGGACTCAATCTTCCTGCCCTTTTGCCAATCCCGCAAAATTTCAAACGCCTGGGGCAGGTCATTCTTCTCTATCCGTCTTCTCTGCGCTCCAAGGTCAAAGCCGTCATTTTCCACTTTGACAAAGAGGATTTCATCATTCTTTTTGGCAAGCTGTTTATCAAGAAACAGAATGGAAGTTTTCACGCCGCTGTAGGGCTGGAACACACCGGCGGGCAGACTGACCACGGCGTAGAGATAAATTTCATCCACCAGCATCTTGCGCAGGGCTTTATAGGCATTGGCGGACTGAAAAATAATGCCCTCCGGCACAATAATTCCACCTCTGCCATTCAGGGTAAGGTGTTCGGCAATGTAATCCACAAACAGCACTTCCGCCCGATTGGCTGATACCTGAAATAGCTTATGGGGCCGGATGCCGCCTTTCGGAGTCATAAACGGCGGATTGGCAAGAATAATGTCAAAATTATCTCCCCATCGTTCTTCATAAGTAAGGGTGTCGTATTCATAAATCTGCGGGGTGGAAAAGCCGTGCAGATAGAGATTGACCAGAGAAAGACGCACCATGTCCGGGGATATGTCATAGCCCACGATGTTTCGAGCCAGCCGGGTCCGGTCATCAGGGTTGAGCTCTGCGCCATTATATTTACCGTTTTTCTGTATTTGCACGCTGGCTATATCGGCGTTTTCCGTTTCGGCAAATGTGGGGACGTATTCTTTCGCTTTGTAGTTGGAAGAGTTTTCACGCCAGATATACTTGTACGAGGAGATCAAAAATCCGGCAGTGCCGCAGGCGGGATCAAGAATGCGCTCACGCTTTTGCGGATTTACCACCTCAACAATAAAGTCAATGATGTGACGGGGGGTGCGGAACTGCCCGGCATCGCCCTGAGAGCCAAGGATTGATAGCAGGTACTCAAAGGCATTGCCGAGATTTTCACTGTTGCTGTAAGAAAAACCATTGATCTCTTTCAAAAACAGGTTGAGCGTTTCCGGGTCGCGATAGGGCAGGTATGCGTCTTTGAAAATAGTTCGAAAAAGTTCCGGTATCTGCTCTGATCTGGCAAAAGAGGTCAGGGCGCGGGTGTATAAGTCCCACCGTTCTGTGCCGGACAGTTCACGGCTCATCAAACGGCCCCATGAAAATTCTTTCAGATCGCCAGTGAGAAATTGCGCCTTGCCTCCCAGTTCTTCATTATCCCTGTCCATGTCATCCATGAACTTGTAAATCAGGGCATTGGTAATCTGCTCAACCTGCGCTTTCGGGTCGGGAACCTTGCCAACCAGAATCTGCCTGGCGGAGTTGATGCGTTGTTTGGTGTCTTTATCTAACATCTATTTATCTTCCAGCCTTTTTATACTGTTGTCTGCCGTCAGGATTTTCATCTGATGCCGTGCTATACTGTTAAGTTTTGCCAGCCTTTCGGATTGCGGCAGCTTTTCACCGATGAACAGAGCATTTAAATTTTCCAGATTCGCCAGACAAACCAGTTGCGCGACATTGGCATAATCCCTGATGTTGCCTTTTTGCTTTTTATGTTTTTGCCGCCATTGAGAGGCAGTCATGCCAAGCAGGGCAAGATTTCAAACATCAGCTTCGGTGGCATAGATCTGATTGATTTGAGTGGCAGTCAGTTCCGGTGGAAGCAGATTTTCTTTGATGGCATATGTGTGAATACGGTAATTAATTTTGGTCAGGCTGCGTTTGATGTCCCAGCCGAGTTGTTTTTGTTCCTGTTCTTTGAGACGTTGAAACTCTTTGATAAGAAAAAGCTTAAATTCAGCGGAAATCCACGAAGCAAATTCAAAGGCAATATCTTTATGGGCATAAGTTCCACCGTAGCGCCCGGCTTTGGAAATAATACCAATGGCATTGGTACTGTTTATCCAGTTTTTACTGGATAGAACAAAACCGTTTGAGCCGGATTCATTTTTAATGTTACGGAATTCCGTAACATTAAAATCGGGATTATGCATTTTCTCCCATAACCCCATGAATTCAATCGTATATCGTGTGCTTAACCAGTGGAAAATTACCAGACCGGTTGCCTCTGGATTTTTGTGTCTGGCTATATCGGTAATGGATATATAATCTTCTCTGTCAGACTTTACGATGGTGATTTTGCTGCCTTTCACCTCGATTTTCCGGTTTTTTTTACTCATTTGTTAATTCTTCCTTCATACCACGTAGGTATTAAAAGGGATATAATCTTTGGCGTATTCCGGTACAATATCACGCCAGCCGTTTAAAGCGCTGAATTCATCCATGCTGAAAGCGGGATAAAAATTCAGTTCGCCATAGTGTTTATTGTTGATGATCTGCCGAAATTGTTCATCACTGACATATGCCTTAAGGTAATTCTTTATATAGGGCACATAGTGGCTGTCCGGCTTGTGGATGGAGATGAACTTTTCGCATTCCTCTTCCAGCTTTTCATCCTTGGT